>CADCWC010000137.1 GCA_902806305.1 uncultured Thermoleophilia bacterium
GATCGCGGGCCGGGCGAGCGGGGCGGCGGCGAGGGTGGCGCCGGCGCCGGGGGCGCGGGCGTCCCACCGCTGGTTCGGGGCGCCGCCGAAGCAGTCCCAGAGCCACACGTCGGTGAGGTTCTCGGTGCGCGCCCCCAGCACGTCGACGCACCGGCCGCTCTGCACGCCCCGGAACTCGCCCGCGGCCGTGCGCGTCCACTGCTGGTTCGCCCCGCCGTGGCACGTCCAGACGACCAGCCGCGTGCCGTTCTCGGTGCCCGCCCCCCAGGCGTCGACGCAGAGCGGGGTGCCCTCGCCGGCGTAGACGCGGATCTCGCCGGTCTGGCCCGGGGCCGGGTAGCTGAAGCGCTGGTTGGCGCCGCCGTGGCAGTCGTAGATGATCAGCCCCGCCCCGGGCTCCCGCGACTCGCCGAGCACGTCGAGGCACCGGCCCGCGTTGCCGTCGACCAAGAGCGCTTCGCCGGCCCCGGCCACGCCAGGCGACCATACGACGGGCGTCGAGTTCACCTCGCCGACCACCTGCCCGCGGTTGTTCACCCCGTACGCACGGACGAACGGCCGGAACTGGCCCGCCAGATCGCACAACTCCGCGGGCCCGCGCCCGGCCTCGCACGCGAGCCGATGGAAGTCGACCGGCTCGCTGGTTGGCTGCGGCCAGATCAGTGGGCGGTCGAGGCGCGAGACGTTGCCGACGACTGCTCCGGCATCGTTGATCGCGAACGCGTAGTCGGTGACGAAGCCGCCCTGCGGCAGAAGCACGTAGTCGCCTCCCGGCGTCCAGACCGCGGCGCGGACGCCCCCCGACGGCCCAACGACCGTACCAACCACCGACCCCACGACGGTGCCGCTCGCGTTGATGCCCTCCACAAGGGATCCCGACGCGGGCAGCTCGCGCGGTGCGGTGCCGGGCGACCAGACGAAGCCGCGGGCGGAATACACAGGGTCCCGTCCGGCGCCGATGCGCTCGGCGACCCCGGCCGCGGTTCCGTCGTTGTTGATCGCCGTGAGGCTGAGCTGCGTCGCGTCGTAGCCGGCGAGGTCGCCCACGTCGGTCACGGAGCCGTCCGGCTCCCACACCACTGCGCGGCCATCCACCGCACCGGCGACCTGCCCGCGGTCGTTGACGTCGGCGACCTCGCCGACGCGCGCCATGCCCGCTCGGGCCGAGAGGTCGACCCGCTCGCCGCCGGAGCGCCAGAGGACGAGGCGTAGCCCCTCGGCCGCCGTGCGGCCGCCTTCGGTGCCGACCACGTCGCCCGCCGCATTGATCGCCACGGCCGTGGTGCCCGACCCGAAGAACGTCGTGTCGGACCCGCCCAGGGTGATGCGGAACCCGCCCAGCGTCGCGTGGGTGCCGACCACCTGCCCGGCGTCGTTGACGTCGGTCGCGGTGCTGTAGCCGGACGACGCCTGCGGCAGGAGCGCGGTGACCGTCCACGGCGCGGCCGCGTAGTCCAGCGCCGGCCGGGCCGCACCGCGCGGCCCCGGTGGTGCGGCGCCTGGCGCCGTCGGGAGCGTGTCCTGGCACGCCGACAGCGCCACCGCGGCGAGCGTGACGAGCGACGACGACCGTGCGAAGTACTTCGGCATGCTTGACCTCCGGGCTTGACGAGCGACGCGACCCCGGCGCGGCGGCGCGACCGGTGCACGCCGCCAATTCTGGCCGTCAGGCAGGCGGCCGCAACCCGGCCCGCGCCCGCGCCGTGTAACGATCGCGCGGCGCGGTAGCGGGCACGTCCGCACGGTCGTTAGGCGTCGCGCAGCGCCGCCACCGGCGTCTCGCGGAAGACGTCGCGCCCGCTCAGCAGCCCGATCGTGAGCGTGAGCGCGGTCATGAGCGCGGCGATCGCCAGCGCGGGCGCCCACGCCGGCGCGAACGTGCCCGCGAAGACGAAGCGGACGAGCGCCCACGCGCCGCCGAACGCGAGCACCATCCCGGTGAGGCTACCGAGGACGCCGAGGAGCGCGTACTCCGAGAGCAGGATCTTCCGGACCTGCGCGCGGGTGGCGCCGAGCGTTCGCAGCAGCACCCCCTCACGCACCCGCTGCCGCCGGGTGGCGGCCACCGCCGTGAACAGCACGGGCACGCCGAGCGCGAGGCTGAACAGCGCCATGAAGCGGATCGCGACGCTCACCTTGCTCACGATGCGGTCCACGGTCTCGAGCACGAGCGAGAGATCGACGCTCGACACGTTGGGGAATCGCGCCACCGACGCGCGCTGCAGCCGGGCGACCACGTCGCGCGACGGCGCGCGGGCGAGGAGCACGTACTGCTTGGGCGCCTGGGCGAGCGCACGGGGTTCGAAGACCGCGAAGAAGTTCGGCTCGAACCGCGCCCAGTTGACCTCGCGCAGGCTCGTGACGCGCGTGGGCACGCGCACGCCCTGCACGTCCCACGTCACGACGTCGCCGAGCTTCACGCCCATGTCGCCGGCGACGTCGCGCTCGATCGAGACCTGCGAGATGGTGTCGGCCGTGGCCGCGCCGCCGAACCACCGCCCGGCGATCACGCGCTCGGACGCGGTGAGCGAGTCGCGGAAGGT
>CADCWC010000138.1 GCA_902806305.1 uncultured Thermoleophilia bacterium
GGCGAGCGCGGCCTGACGCTGTCGGGCGGCCAGCGCCAACGGATCGCGATCGCCCGCGCGCTCCTCGTCGACCCGCGGATCCTGATCCTGGACGACGCGACCGCGTCCGTCGACGCGTCCACCGAGGCCAAGATCAAGCGCGCGCTGACCGAGGTGATGCAGGGCCGGACGACGCTCATCATCGCCCACCGGCTCTCGACCATCTCGCTCGCCGACCGCATCGTGGTCCTCGACCAGGGCCGGGTCGTGGCCGACGGCGACGCGGAGCGGCTGCTCGACGAGAGCCCGGTGTTCCGGGAGATCCACGACCACGGCCTGCTGGAGCGCACGTTCGTCGACCTCGACGGTGATCGCGTGCTCGTCCGTGACGAGGACGACGAGCACGCCGCCGGCGCCGGAGCGGCGACGCCGCGACGGGGGTCGAGGCTGACGTGAGCAGGCCGATGAACGCCGTCGCCGTCCCCGAGGAGCGCGTCGAGTTCGGTCGCACGGCGCGGCGTGTCCGGCGGCTCGCGCGCTACACCCGTCCCTACCAGGCCCAGGCGGCGTTGGGCGTCTTCGGCATGCTCGCCGCCACGGGCGCCGGACTGGCCGGTCCCTACCTGGCCAAGGTCGCCATCGACGAGGGGATCGCCGAGGGCGACATGGCCACGCTGACCGGCGTCGTGGTCGCGTTCCTCGGCATCGGCCTCCTCGGACTCGCGGCCCAGGCGCTCCAGACCTACCTGATCGGCCTCGTCGGCGAGCGCGTGCTGACGGACCTGCGCGGCGACCTGTTCGCGCGTCTCGAGCGGCTCGAGCTCGGCTTCTTCGAGCGGTCGCGAGCGGGCGTGCTGATCTCGCGGCTCACGAACGACATCGAGGCGCTCCAGCAGCTCGTCACGGACGGCTTCACGTCGAGCATCCAGAGCACGCTCTCGCTGGTCGGCGCGGCGGTGATCCTGCTCTTCCTGGACTGGCAGCTCGCGCTCGCCACGCTGACCGTGTTCCCGATCATGGCCGTCGCCACGGCGGTGTTCCGCGTCTACTCGGCCAGGGCCTACCGCCGGATGCGGGAGCACCTGGGCGACGTCACGGCCGCTCTGCAGGAGGACCTGACCGGCGTGCGCGTCGTGCAGTCGTTCCGCCGCGAGGAGCCGAACCGGCGCCGCTTCCGCACCGTCAACAAGGCCTACCGCGACGCGAACCACGACACGGTCCTCTCGAACGCGGCCTACTTCCCCGGCGTCGAGCTGCTCTCGGCGCTCGCCACGGCCGTCGTCTTCGGGTACGGCGGCAAGCGGTACTTCGACGGCGACATCGAGATCGGCACGCTCGTGGCCTTCGTCGGCTACCTGGCGAACTTCTTCGACCCGATCCAGCAGCTCTCCCAGCTCTACAACACGTTCCTGGCCGCGACGGCGGCGCTCGACAAGATCTTCGACACGATGGAGGTCGAGCCGACGCTGAGCGACGCCGAGGACGCGCGTCCGCTGCCGCCGCTGCAGGGCACGGTCGAGTTCGACCACGTCGGCTTCGCCTACCGACCCGACCGACCGGTCCTCGAGGATCTCAACCTGCTCGCCCAGGCGGGCCAGACGGTCGCGCTGGTCGGCCACACCGGCGCCGGGAAGTCGACGATCGTCAAGCTGCTCGCGCGGTTCTACGATCCGACCGCGGGCGCCGTCCGGATCGACGGTCACGATCTGCGCGTCGTCACCCAGGCCTCGCTGCGCAGCCAGATCGCGATCGTGCCGCAGGAGGGCTTCCTGTTCGCGGGGACCGTCCGGGACAACATCGCCTTCGGCCGGCCGGAGGCCTCCCCCGAGGAGGTCGAGGCCGCGGCGCGGGCGGTCGGCGCCGACGGCTTCATCGAGGCGCTCCCCGAGGGCTACGAGACGCGGGTTCAGGAGCGCGGCGTGCGCCTCTCGATCGGCCAGCGCCAGCTGCTCGCCTTCGCGCGGGCCCTGCTCGTCGACCCGCGCCTGCTCATCCTGGACGAGGCGACCTCGAGCGTCGACCTGGCCACGGAGGCGCATATCGAGGAGGCGCTCGGCCGCCTGCTGGCGGGCCGGACGGCCTTCGTCGTGGCCCACCGCCTGTCGACGATCCGCCGCGCCGACCTCATCGTCGTGCTCGAGCACGGGCGCGTCATCGAGCAGGGGAGCCACGAGGAGCTCATCGCGCGCGGCGGCCCGTACCGGGCGCTCTACGGCGACTGGGTCGAGGCGGTGGCCTGAGCCTGGATCCGGCCGAGCCGGCGGCCCGCCCGGCCGCCGTGGCGGATCGGGCGCCCCTCCCGCTCCGGTGACGTCATCCGCCGCGTCGGCCGGGGGCCAACCGCACCGTCGCTCGCCGGGAGGCCGGAAGGTATCAGCGCCCGCCCGCCCGGATCATGGGGGCATGGTCGCCGCGATCCACACCACCAGGCGCACGCTCGGGCTCGTGCTCGGCGGGCTCGGGATCACGCTCGTCGGTGCCGCTCCCTTCGTCGTCACCGCCCTCGCCGGCTGACTCACCCCCGCAGCCCCTCCATCGCTCCGGCGCGCCCGCGCCGCGATGTG
>CADCWC010000139.1 GCA_902806305.1 uncultured Thermoleophilia bacterium
CAGGGTGCCCGTTCCGGACGCGGTGCCCGCGGGCCCGGGAGCGCTGCGCGGAGCAGATGCCGCCGCTCGATCCCCATGCGCCGGGCCACCTCGCGGCCTGCTGGTACCCGGTCGTGCCCGCGGCGTCCGACCGGGGCGTCGGCGTGGGCGGCGGTCACGGTGGCGCCACGGCGAGTGGCGAGGTGCGGGCCTGACCGGTCCGCCGCCGGTCTGGCGATCACCGGCGATCTGAGGTACCGTCGTCCCCGGCCCGGCGTCGGGCGCCACGATCCCGCTGAGAGAGATGGAGCGCCGGCTGGAAGCGACGCGCGACCTCGAGGGCCGCGAAGAACGGCACCTGCGTCCTTCGCATCCGCTTCGCCGCCGGGGGCCCGAAGACGCTCCGGATCCGCTTCCTGCCCACGTCACGGACCTACGCGCCGAGCGTGTCGCGGTTGACGGTCGTCCGGCCGCGCGCCTGACCCGTCTCGCCGCTCGGCGTCCGAGCGCACTCGAGGATCACCTTCCGGCAGATTCGGGTATCGGGCCGTCTGACGACGATCTGCCCGAAAGGTACCGCCCGTGAGCTTCGATCCCGACGCCCAGCTCGACACCTCCCAGATCAACGACCAGCGCGGACGCTTCGGCGGCCGTGGCGGCGGCGGACTGGCGGCGGGCGGCGGCGGGCTCGGCATCATCGGGGTGCTCCTGTACCTGTTCACCGGGATCGGCGGTGGGGGCGGCGGCGGAGGCCTCGGCGCGCTCGAGGACCAGACCTACGGCCCGCGCGGCGGGTCCGGCGAGGGTGCCGGTCAGCTCGCGAACGAGTGCCGGACCGGGGCGGACGCGAACCGCAGCCGGGAGTGCCGGATCGTCGCCTACGTCAACGCGATCCAGGACTACTGGGCGGCCGAGTACCAGCGCCTCGGTGGGCGCTACCGACCCGCCAACACGACCTTCTTCGAGGGTCAGACGAACACCGGCTGCGGCGGCGCGTCGTCGGCCGTCGGCCCCTTCTACTGCCCGGCCGACAGCACCGTCTACATCGATCTCTCGTTCTTCGACGAGCTCGAGAGCCGCTTCGGGGCGAGCGGCGGATCGCTCTCGCAGGGCTACGTCATCGCCCACGAGTACGGCCACCACATCCAGAACCTGGAGAACATCCTCGACCGGGTCCGTGGCGACCGCCAAGGCCCGGAGAGCGCCGCCGTCCGCTCCGAGCTCCAGGCCGACTGCTTCGCGGGCGTCTTCGTCGGCAACGCCGACGAGACGATCCTGCAGCCGCCGACCCGGCAGCAGATCGCGGATGCGCTGTCGGCCGCCGCGGCGGTCGGTGACGATCGCATCCAGGAGTCGACGCAGGGGCAGGTCAACCCGGAGGTCTGGACGCACGGCTCGTCGGAGTGGCGCCAGGGATGGTTCCTGCGCGGGTTCGAGCAGGCGGATCCGGACGCCTGCGACACGTTCGCCGGCTCGGTCGAGCCGTCCTGAGCCCGCGCCGCGGCGGCACCTCCGCCCGCCGGCGAGGGTAGGGTGAGGTCATGGGGTGGATCGAAGCGATCGTGCTCGGCGTCGTCCAGGGGCTGACCGAGTTCCTGCCCATCTCGAGCACCGCGCACCTGCGGATCGTGCCCGCCTTCTTCGGCTGGGACGACCCCGGCGCCGCCTTCACGGCCGTCACGCAGCTCGGGACGATGGCCGCCGTCCTGCTGTTCTTCCGGCAGGAGCTCTGGGCGATCGCGGTGGCGTGGCTCCGCGGGCTGACGAACGCGGAGCACCGCCGGACGCGCGACTCGCTCCTCGGCTGGTACATCCTGGTCGGGACCATCCCCATCGGCGTCTTCGGCCTGCTGTTCGCCGACCAGATCGAGACCGGGGCGCGCAACCTGACGCTGATCGGGATCACCCTGATCGCCCTCGGCGTGCTGCTCTTCATCGCCGATCGCACCGCCGCGCAGCGGCGGACCGCCGACGACCTGACGTGGCGTGACGGCGTCCTGATCGGCCTGGCCCAGGCGTGCGCCCTCGTGCCGGGCGTCTCCCGCTCGGGAGCGACGATCACGGCCGGGCTGTTCCTCGGCCTCGGCCGCGCCGACGCGGCCCGGTACTCGTTCCTGCTCTCCGTGCCGGCCGTCGTGCTGAGCGGCCTCTTCCAGCTCGGGGACATCGGCCAGGGCGACGGCCCGAGCGCCTCGGCGACCGCGATCGCGACCGTGCTGGCCTTCGTGAGCGGCTACGCCTCGATCGCCTTCCTGCTCCGCTTCCTGGTCTCGAACCGCCTGACCGTGTTCGTCGGCTACCGGATCGTCCTCGGGGTCGCCGTGCTGGTGCTGGTCGCCGCCGGCACGATCGACTGAGGCCGCGCCTCGGGCCGGAGGCCGCGGCGTGACCGGCGTCGGCGCTCCCATCCCGGCTAAGCTCCCGGGGTTCGCCCCCGCCGACCTCCCGTCGACCCGAGGACATGCAGACCGCAGTCGAGCCCCTCCCCGAAGATCGCGTGCGCCTCTCCGTCGAGGTGCCCGCCGACGACGTCCGTCACGCGGTCGCCCACACGATGCGGCACC
>CADCWC010000140.1 GCA_902806305.1 uncultured Thermoleophilia bacterium
TCCACGCGAAGGTCGGGACGGGGGAGTGGACGTCGATCGGCACCGACGACAACGCGCCCTACCGCGTGTTCCACGACGTCGCGGCGCTCGAGACCGGGACCGCGGTGCAGTACCGCGCCATCGTGCTCGACAACGCCGGCAACACCCGCACGAGCCGGATGCGCACCGCAGAGGTCCCGGCCCCGCGCATCAGCATCGACACGCCGGCGCAGGGGTCCCGCGTCCGTGGCGAGGTGCGGCTCCGGGCCTCCGTCGACCCCGAGCGCGCCTCGCAGGTCGTGACGTTCCAGCGTCAGGTCGGGACGGGCGCGTGGACGACCTTGGCCACGGACTCGTCGTCTCCGGCGTACACCGCGGTGGACGACATCTCCGGCCTGGGCCTGGCCACGGGCGACGCGATCCGCTACCGGGCGGTCCTCACCGAGGCCGACGGCAACGAGGTCACCTCGCGGGTGCGGACGGTGCAGGTGGCGCCGCCGCCCGCGACCACGGCCGTCGTCCACTACAAGCGGCCGGCCGGCGACTACGCCGACTGGGGGCTGCACCTCTTCGGGGCGGCCGTGAAGACCCCGACCGAGTGGACGGCACCGCTGCAGCCCGTGGCGATCGACGCCGACGGCGCGCGCTACGAGATCGCGCTGAAGGATGACGCCAAGCCGGTGGAGTTCATCGTCCACCTGCCCGGGGGCGACGTCGTGCCGACGAGCCGTGAGCCGGGCGGCAACCGGTCGTTCCTGCCGATCAACCATCCGGAGATCTGGCTCAAGCAGGGCGACCCGACGGTCTACACGTCGCGGCCGGCCGACTTCTAGCCGCGCCCGCGACGCAGCCGGCGCCCGCCGGGGCACGCGGTCCGGTGGTGGCCGCGGCCCTCCTGCGCAGCGTCGCGGACGGCGTGTACGTCGTCGACCGCCACGGCCTTCTGACCTTCCTCAATCCGGCGGGCCACCGCCTGCTCGGCTATGCCGACGGGGAGCTCGACGGCCGCGACGTCCATGCGGCCATCCACTTCCAGGACGTCTCCGGGGGGCCGCTGGCCCACGAGGACTGCCCCCTGCTCGCGATGCTGCGCGCGGGCGGCGCGACCCGGGTCGAGTCGGACGCCTTCACGCGCAAGGACGGCCGGGTCCTCGAGGTGGGCTACACGTCGTCGGCCATCATCGAGGACGGGGAGGTGACCGGCGCCGTGGTCGTCTTCCGCGACATCACGGACCGTCGCGCGGTCGAGCGCCGCGCGGACCGCCTCTCGGCCGAGCGCGAGCAGGCGGGCGTCGAGTGGCAGCGCAACCTGCTGCCGGCGCGGCTGGCCAAGGTGCCCGGGGTCGACGTCGCCGTCTCCTTCCGCCCCGTGGGCGACGAGGCGCTCGTCGGCGGCGACTTCTACGACGTCATCCCGGCGGGCGAGGGCCACCTGCTCGTGCTCGGCGACGTGCGGGGCAAGGGTCCCGGCGCGGCCGCGATCGCGGCCATGGTGCGCTTCCTCCTGCGCGGCGCCGCCGACCACGACGGAGACGCCCGGCGGCTCCTGCGCCTGGTCAACGACGAGCTCCTCCAGCATCCCTCCAGCCGGTTCTGCACCCTCGTCCTCGCGCACCTGGTCCCGAGCTCTGAAGGGCGGCTGCGCGCGGTCGTCAGCTGTGCGGGCCATCCCCAGCCCGTCCTGCTGACCGCGGCGGGCCGGACCCGGGCGGTCGGCGGCACGGGTCCCCTCCTCGGGGTCTTCGACGCCTTCGACGTCGCGTCGGAGGAGGTCGTGCTCGAGCCGGGCGACAGCCTCGTGCTGTTCAGCGACGGGCTGACGGACATCGGGCGGCGCGTCGACCGGCCGGCGGCCGAGGTGGCCGAGCTGCTGGCGGGCGTCACGGGCCACACGAGCGCGGAGGCGGTCAGCCACCTCGAGCAGGCGGCCGGCGTCCTCGAGGTGGAGGACCTGCCGGACGACGTCGCCGTCCTGGTCGCGCGCCTGCGCCCCGTCGTGGCCGAGCTCCCGACGCCGCCGCCCGTGCCCGTGGGGCCCGCGCCGGCCGATCCGGCGGCGGTCGGCCACGTCGAGGCGGCGTTCCGGGAGGCCAACGACCGGCTGGCCTCCGGCCGCCCGGCCGCGGAGCCGACGATCGCCGTCACGTGCGAGTGCGGGCACGAGGGCTGCCACGAGCTCATCGAGGTCCCCCACGACGCCTACGACCGCGTCCGCCAGGACGCGCGCTCGTTCCTGATCACCCCGGGGCACGAGGTCCCGCGCGCGGAGGTGGTCATGGAGCGCCACGCCGCCTTCAGCGTGGTGCGCAAGCACGGCTCCGCGGGCCGGGCGGCCGCGGCCGACGCCGAGGGCGCCGGCCGCGGGCAGGACTGACCCGGCGGGTCAGCCGGCGACGGGCGCCGCCGCGTAGCGGCGGTGGTAGTCGCTCATCGTGTCGAACAGGATCTCGTCGAGCGACGTCTTGGGCTCCCACCCGATGAGGTCGCGGGCCTTGTCGAGCCGGGGCATGCGGCGGTCGCAGTCCGCGTAGCCCTCGCCGTAGAACTCGAGGCC
>CADCWC010000141.1 GCA_902806305.1 uncultured Thermoleophilia bacterium
GCGTCGGAAAGACGCCGATCGGCTTGCCCGACTGGACCACGAGGGTCTGACCGTCCTCGATCGTCCGCAGCGCCGCGACGATCCGGTCGTAGCTCGGCCAGTCGCGGGCGGCCTGCGCCGAGCCCGCATAGACGATCAGCTCGTCCGGCGCCTCGGCGTTCTCGAGGTTGTTCTCCAGCATCCGCAGGATCGTCTCGGCGCGCCAGCTGCGACAGCGGCGTTCCGGGCCGCGCCCCGCGACCACGGTACGCGGCCGGCCGGCCCCTGGTGCGGACACCGTGGCGGACATCAGGTGCTCCTTCCCTCGTGGCGGCGGGCGATCTGCGCGGCGGCCTCGGCGACGTGCTCCACGAGGCGCGGGAGGCGCCGGTCGTCGAACCGGGTGCTCGGACCGGCGACCGACAGCCCGCCGAACAGGCGGCCGCCGCCGACCAGGATCGGGGCGGCGACCGCGCTCGCGTCCGGGTCGACCTCGCCGTGGGACACGCAGAGGCGGCGGGAACGGATCGCGGTGATCTCGCGGCGCACGTCGTCGGCGGAGCGCGTACCGCCGCCCGCCAGGCGCAGGCCGTCCCCCCGCGCCCGCTCGAGCAGCAGCGCCACGACCCGCTCCGGCAGCCAGGGGAGGAGCACCTTGCCGGAGGCGCCCGCGTGCAGGGGCAGCACCCGGCCGGTGTGGAACGAGAGGCGGATGGAGCGGGGGCTCTCGACGGTCGCGACGCACATGGCCCGGAGGCCCGCGGGCATGGTCAGGATGGTCGTCTCGCCGGTGGCCCGCATCAGCGAGCGCATGACGGGCAGCGCGTCCGGCTCGACGTCGCGCGCCAGCCGCCGTTCGACGCCGTGGCCGAGGTCCACCAGCCGCAACCCGAGGTCGACCCGTCCGCGCCCGACCCGCTCGACGAGCCCGAACAGCGTCAGGGTCTGGACCAGGCGGTAGACGTTCGACGTCGGCAGGTCGAGCGCGTCGACGAGCTCCGACATCGGCACCGGCGCGTCGCGGGCGCGCAGGTAGAAGAGGAGGCGCAGCGCCCGGACGAGCAGCTGCGTCCCGACGACCTCGCCCAGGGCGAGCAGCTCCAGCTCGTCGAGGCCGTCGCGGCCGTCCTCCGCCACGAGGCCGTCGAGCAGGCCGGCGGCCGGGTCAACCGCCATCGGCCCGGCCCGCGTCGTGGCGCGCTCCCCGCGGCGCTCGCCGCCGGATCTTCCGACGTACCACATTGGGGGAATCGATCGGCATCGCGCGAGCGCTCAATCTACGCCGCGGCCCCCGGCCGGTCAACCACGGACACGGTCGGCCGGACGGCGGGCGGGCCGAGCCGGTCGAGCTGGAGGTCCCAGCACGTGGGAATGCCGTTGCACAGGGTTCGGTCGCGTCTGTATGGTGGCCCGCGATGGACGACGCCGTCGTGATCACCCGGGCCGGTGCGTCCGTCGAGGACGTCGCCCGTGTGGCCCGGGACGGCGCCCGCGTGGAGCTCGACGGCGAGGTCCAGGCGCTCGTGCGTCGGTCACGGGCGATCGTGGACGACCACGTGCACGGCGAGCGCCTGATCTACGGCCTGAACACCGGTCTCGGGCACATGCGCAACGAGCGCGTGCCGCTCGAGACGCTCAAGGCCTACCAGGAGGAGATGATCATCGGCCACGCCGGGGCGACCGGCGAGCCGTTGCCCGACGACGACGTGCGAGCGATGATCTTCGCCCGGCTGGCGGGGGCCGCGCGGGGCGGCGCGGGGCTCCATCCGGACTCGGTCACCCTGCTCGGGGAGCTGCTCAACCGTCGCGTCCACCCGGTCGTGCCGCGGCAGGGGTCCGTCGGGGCCGCCGATCTCATGCACCTGGCCGCGGTGGCGATGGTCATGATCGGTCGCGGCCACGCGCGCGTCGGCGGCCAGGTCCTGCCGGGCGCCGAGGCCCTCGCCGCCGTCGGTCTCGCGCCCTACAGCCCGTTGCCGAAGGAGGGGCTCGCGCTCCTCTCGGCCAACGCCGCGTCGATCGGCCTCGGCGCCCTCGTCGTCCGGCAGGCCGAGGTCGTCGCCACGCTGGCCGACCTGGCCGGCGCGCTCTCGCTCGAGTCCTACAACGGCAACCCGAGCCCGTGGCGCGAGGACGCGGTCCGCGCGAAGCCGTTCGCGGGACAGGTCGCGGCCGGCGCGTCCATGCGCGCCATCCTCGAGGGGTCCTACCTGCTCGACCCGGCGAGCGTCGTCTCGGTCCAGGATCCGCTCTCGTTCCGCGTGATGCCGCAGGTCCACGGCGCCCTGCGCGACCAGCTCGCCTTCACCCGCCATGCGGTCGAGGTCGAGCTGAACTCGATCGGCGACAACCCGATGGTCTGCGTCGAGGCGGCCGAGCTCATCTCCACCGGCAACTTCCACCCGATGACGATGGCGCTCGGGTTCGACGCCCTCCGCGTCGGGATCGGCCACGTCGGGCTGCTCTCGGAGCGACGCATGCAGAAGGGCCTGAGCGCGTGGTTCGCCGCCCGGAACACGTCCGAGGACGCCGTCGTCGACGGGCGACCGACGC
>CADCWC010000142.1 GCA_902806305.1 uncultured Thermoleophilia bacterium
GATCGCCCGGAAGCAGGACTGACGGCGGTCGGTTCGGGGAAGCGGTCCGCACTGTCCCGCCCCCGGGACACCGCGACCTGACGAAGGGACCCACCATGATCGTGCGCTTCGATCGCCTGGCGGCCAAGCTTCCGCCGCCGTCCGATCCCGATCCGGATGGCGCCGCCGCCGTGCAGGAGCTGATGGGCGGCCGGTTCGGCGAGATGTCGACGCTCATGAACTACCTGTTCCAGTCGATCAACTTCCGGAACCGGCAGGGCGCACGACCGTTCTACGACCTCGTGGCGAACATCGCGGCCGAGGAGTGGGGCCACGTCGAGCTCGTCGGCGCCACCATCAACACGATGCTGAGCGGGGCCGCCCCGACCTCGACGCCGAAGAGCCTCTCGGGTGCGCACGAGGAGCTGAAAGGCGCGCGGAACGCCCAGCACTTCCTGCTGGGCGGGCTCGGCGCGCTGCCGCAGGACTCGAACGGCCGCCCGTGGAGCGGGGACTACGTGTTCTCCTCCGGCGACCTCGTCGAGGACCTGACGCACAACTTCTTCCTCGAGACGGGTGCGCGCAGCGGCAAGCTCCGCGTCTACGAGACGACGTCGCACCCGGCGGCGCGCGCGCTCACCGGCTACCTGCTCGTGCGCGGCGGCGTTCACCAGGTGGCCTACGCGCGGGCGCTCGAGCACCTCACCGGCGCGAACCTGATGAAGCTGTTCCCGTCGCCGCGCGTGCCCACGGACAAGATCCCCGAGTGCAAGCCGTGGATGCAGGACAAGTCGCACCTGAAGCTGTACCGCTTCTCGCCGACGGACTACCACGAGCTGGGCGCGATCTGGAACGGCCCGCACCCGGAGACGGGCGAGGAGCTGATGGTCGTCGACACGCCGCCGGAGGCGTTCCTCGCGAACGACCCGCCGCCGCAGCCGAGCGCATTCGCGCCGGACTACCGGCCCGAGGAGATCGCCGAGATCGCCCAGAAGCTCCGCCAGGCCGCCGGCCTGCCGAAGAAGCCGACGGGCGACGTGGCGCCCGAGGGCACGGTGGCGAAGCTGATGGACAAGGTCACCCCGTAGCGCTGCGACCGACCCGCGGGCGACGCTCATCGCCGCCCGCGGGTCCTCCGCGTCACGGGTCCCGCCGCCAGACCGTCGCGGTCGGCCGGTCCCGGGTGAGCGCCACGGCCCCTTGACCACGGGCGAACGACGGCTCGGGCAGGTAGCGCTCGGAGAGCAGGAACGCGCGGTGGACGTCCGCCACCGTGACGGTCGCGCCGGTGTCCGGCAGTCCGATCGGGACCCGGAGGCCGACGAGTTCGGCGACGTCCTCGGTGCGCGTCCCGACGGGAAGCTCGACGGCCGTCGCCGCCGCGCCGTCCCGCTCGAGCGACCACGCCGGGACGCCGTGGTCCGAGCGGTAGAGCGTCGGGTCGCCGTCCAGTCGCACGCCGACCGCCAGGCCGACCGTCGGGCCGCCCGCGTTCGGCGGGACGGTGCGCTTGGCAACCTCGACGTAGAGGTAGGTCCGGGGATCGCCGACCGCCCGGGTCGCGGGGTCCGGGACCGGCTCGAGACGCCCCTCGCGGCCGAGTTCGCCCGCCATCACGCGGTAGGTCCACCCGTTCGCGTCCATGAGCGCCTCGCGCGCCCGGCCCGGCGGTGTCGTCGCCTCGAAGCCGAGCGCGAAGCGCATGTCCCCGCCGAGCGCGGGCAGCACGTTGTTGTTGGCGGTCCAGGTCTGCAGCAACGGGTGGTCGTCCTCGTAGCGCCCGAGGAACGGGAGCCGGACATGACGGGGACCGTGGATGCGGGTGGAGGTCCGACCCACGCGACGCCCGGCTGCGTCCACCTCGAGGTTGTAGATCCACTCGATGTCCGTCGTCCGACCCCAGACGGCCATCGACGCGGGCGGGTCGGTGCCCCCGTCCTCGCCGCTCCAGACGACGGAGTACTCGAGCCGCTCGTGGCCCGGTCGCTCCGCCGCCCGCCGCTCGTGCCGGCCGAGGAGTGGCGTGTCGGTGACGGCGTTCTGGAACCGCGACCCGAGCGAACGCCGGGTCCGACCGTAGAGGACGGGCGCGTGGCGGAGCACGGTCCCGGCCGGGCTGTCGAGCGCGACGAGGCGGGGCGCCGGGTCCGCGACGTGCGCCTCCCGCGCGCCGGGCGGCGAGCGGTCGCCCGCGAGGCGCAACGTCACCGTGTGGTCCCCCGGAGCGACGCGGCCGAGCGCGACCGTCCGCCGGACCGGCTCCTCGGAGAGCGCGAGGACGTCCGTCGCGTAGCGGCCGTCGACGGCGATCGAGACGACGGCCGACTCGGCTCCCGGTCGGGCCCAGTCGATCCCGGGTGCCGACAGCGTCAGGTCGAGCACGAGCTCGGCGATCGCCGCGGCCCTGACGTCGAGGACCGCGGCGGCGCCGTCCCGTCGGAGCACGATGCGGTCACGACTGGACATCCCCACGACGCCCGCAGCCTCCCCGCGCCTCAGGCGGCCGGCACCGTCGCTGCGGCGAGCACCTGCGCGAGGCGCCCGAGCTCGT
>CADCWC010000143.1 GCA_902806305.1 uncultured Thermoleophilia bacterium
GCGAAGAAGGCGAGCGTCGTCGTCAGCTCCTGCAGACGACGGAGCGTCGCGGGCGCGACCTCGTCGGCGCCCGGGAAGAACAGGACCAGGTCGGGCCGTGTCCGTGCCACGCGCTCGAGCAGGGCGCCGTCGAGCGACCCGCCGCGGAGCCACGCCCCGTCCGACCAGAGCACGTCGGTCTCCCGGGCCAGCGCCCGCACGGCGGGCAGCCAGAAGTGCTGGTCGGACGAGGGCCCGCGCGAGGGGTCGCCGTAGTCCCACTGCGACACGAACAGCAGCACGCGCCGGTCGAAGGGCACGACACCGGCCCCGCCGCCGGGCGCTCGGGCCGTCGCGGCCGGGCGTTCGCCGTCAGCGTCGGGCAACGGCACCGTGTCCGTGATCGCGCAGCAGCCGCTCCTGCTGCGCCAGACGGAGGTCGGCGTCGACCATCTCGCGGATCAGGTCGTCGACCGAGGAGCGCGGCGCCCACCCGAGCTGCGCCCGTGCCTTCGACGCGTCGCCCTGGAGCGCGTCGACCTCGGTGGGGCGCAGGTAGCGCGGGTCGAAGCGCACGTGCTGCTCCCAGTCGAGGTCGAGCAGCGCGAAGACGCGCTCTGCGAAGTCGCGCACGCTGATCATCTCGCCCGTCGCCACCACGTAGTCGTCCGGCTCGGGCTGCTGCAGCATCAGCCACATCGCCTCGACGTAGTCCCTGGCGTGGCCCCAGTCGCGCTTGGCGTCGAGGTTTCCGAGGTAGACGACGTCCTGCAGGCCGAGGGAGATGCGCGTCGCCGCCCGCGTGATCTTGCGCGTCACGAACGTCTCGCCGCGCCGGGGCGACTCGTGGTTGAAGAGGATGCCGCTCGAGGCGTACATCCCCTGCTCGCGACAGTGCACCGTCTGCCAGTGCGCGAACAGCTTGGCCACGGCGTACGGGCTGCGCGGGTGGAACGGCGTGTCCTCGACCTGCGGCGGCGGCGTCGACCCGAACATCTCCGACGAGGACGCCTGGTAGAAGCGCACCTCGCGGCCCGTGTGCAGGATGTGGTCACGCAACGCGTCGAGCAGCCGCAGCGCCCCGAGGCCCGTGATGTCGGCCGTGAACTCCGGCTGGTCGAAGCTGACGCGGACGTGCGACTGGGCGCCCAGGTTGTAGACCTCGTCGGGCCGCACGCGCTCGATCACGGAGCGCAGGCTCATGCCGTCGCCCAGGTCCGAGTAGTGGAGGAAGAGCCGCGTGTCGCGCTCGTGCGGGTCCTTGAAGAGGTGGTCGAGGCGGTCCGTGTTGAAGCTCGACGAGCGGCGGACCATGCCGTGCACCTCGTAGCCCTTCTCGAGCAGCAGCTCGGTCAGGTACGAGCCGTCCTGGCCGGTGATGCCGGTGATCAGGGCGCGCTTCACGGACGAGCCCCCGCCGCCATGGACCGGCTCGGGTCTGATCGCTCCGCGAGCTCCGTGAGCGTCGCCGCGAGGTGGTCGATCTCCCGGCGGAGGTCGCGCTCGCCGTTGCCGACGAAGAAGCCGTGGTCGTGGACCCGGTCGGCGCCCGCGAGCGACCCGGCCACCGTGTGATCCATGTGCCGCAGCGCCTCCTGACGGGCGAAGTTGCCGGTCACGATCGGACGGCACTCGATCTCCGCCTCGGTCAGCACGCCCACGACCTGGTCGCGGGTGTGCCCGCCGTCCGGCGCGACGAGGACGCTGAAGCCGAACCACGAGCTCGAACCGATCTCGCGCTGGATGGCGAAGGTGCCCGCGACGGGGGCGAGCCGCTCCTGGAGGTGCCGGGCGTTGTCCCGGCGGGTGGCGATGAACCGGGGCAGCTTCTCGAGCTGCCGCAGGCCGACGGCGGCGCTCATCTCGAGCGGCCGCACGTTGTAGCCGGGCAGGACGAAGCGGAACGACTCATGGAACGGATTGGGATTCTTGCGCCCGACCAGGATGCTCTCGTCGGGCAGGTTGCGCGTCCACCCGTGGGCGCGGAGGCAGACCAGGATCTCGGCGAGCTCGTCGTCGTCCGTGCAGACCGCCCCGCCCTCCATGGTCGACATGTGGTGGGAGAAGAAGAAGCTGAACGTCCCCATCAGGCCGTGCGTTCCGCACTGCCTGCCGTCGTAGGTGGCGCCGAGCGACTCGCAGTTGTCCTCGAGCAGCGTGATCGGCCGCCCGTGCCGGCCCTCCGCCGTCCGGAGCACCGTCCGGACCGCGGCGAAGTCGGTCGGGTTGCCGAGCACGTTGACCGTGCAGACGGCGCGCGTGGCCGGGGTGATGGCCGCCTCGAGCTCGGCGGGATCGACGTTCAGCGTCTCGGCGTCCACGTCGACGAAGCGCAGCCGGAAGCCGCACTGGGAGAACGGGAAGTAGGTCGTCGACCAGCCGACGGCCGGGACGACGACCTCGTCGCCGGGCTCGAGCGGGTCGGTGCTGCGGTAGCGCAGCGCGGCGGCCATGAGCAGGTTCGCAGTCGAGCCGGAGCTCACCATCACGCAGTGACGGACGCCGAGGTAGGCGGCGAACGCGCGCTCGAACTCCTGCGTGCGGCGC
>CADCWC010000144.1 GCA_902806305.1 uncultured Thermoleophilia bacterium
GGCTCGTGCCCCTCAGCCCGGGCTGAGGGCCGGCGGCGCCACGGCCGGCAGCGGTCAGGAGGCCGGGGCGGCGACCGGGTCGAGCCAGAGGGCCGCGCGGACGATCCGCTCCTGCTCCTGCTCGTGGGCCACGGTGTACCCCTCGGCCGGGCTCGACCGCCACGGTCGTCCCTCGTACTCGAGGATCAGGCCCTCGGGCAGGATCGACTCGAGACGGTGACGGATGGCGCGGAAGGCACCGAGGTTCATCGGCTCCTCCTGCACCCAGACGACCGACTCGAGGTTCGGGTAGGAGGCGATCAGGGCGGCCATCTGCTCCGTGGGGAACGGGTAGAGGCGCTCGATCCGGACGACGGCGACCTCGTCGGCCTCCGACCGCTGCGGGTGACGCTCGAGGTCGTGGAAGACCTTGCCCGAGCAGATCACGAGCCGGGCGATGTCCTCCTTCCAGTCCTGCACCGAGGCGTCGTCGAGCACGGGTCGGAAGCCGCCGGTCGACAGGTCCTCGAGGGACGACATCGCGTCCTTCAGGCGGAGCAGGCTCTTCGGCGTCATCACGACGAGCGGCCGGCGCACCGGCGTGAGCGCCTGCTCGCGCAGCATGTGGAAGTACTGGGCGGCCGTCGTCGGGTTCGTGACCCGGATGTTGTCCTCGGCGGCCAGCTTGAGGAAGTGGTCGGGCCGGGCGTAGGAGTGCTCCGGTCCGTTGCCCTCGTAGCCGTGCGGCAGGAGCAGGGTCAGCCGCGACCGCTGACCCCACTTCGAGGCGCCGGCCATGATGAACTGGTCGACGATCACCTGGGCGCCGTTGATGAAGTCGCCGTACTGGGCCTCCCACAGCACGAGCGCGTCGGGCGCCGTCACGGCGTAGCCGTACTCGAAGCCCAGGCAGGCGTTCTCGGACAGCGGCGAGTTACGGATCTCGATCCCGGCCCGCGCGTCGGGCACGTGGGTGAGCGGCATGTGGAGCGCGCCGGTCTCGGGGTCGTGCAGCATCGCGTGCCGGTGGGAGAAGGTGCCGCGCTCCGTGTCCTGACCGGTCAGGCGGATGGGCGTGCCGTCCACGAGCAGGCTGGCGAACGCGAGCGCCTCGGCGTGACCCCAGTCGATCCGACCGCCCGGCTCGACCCCTGCGCGGCGCCGCTCGAGCTGCGTCTGCAGCTTCGGGTGCACGTGGAAGCCCGTCGGGACGGTCAGGAGCTGGTCGTTCAGGTCGCGGAGCCGATCCGCCTCGACCGCCGTGCGGACGTCGTGGCGGCTCGGCTCGGGCAGGCCGGCCCGGCGCTGCCGGGACCGGCGACCGACGCCGAGGGACGCGCGCTCCTCCTGCAGCCGCCGCGCGATGCGCTGCCGCATCTCCTCGACGTCGGCCTCGCTGACGATGCCCTGGCCGATCAGGCGCCGGGCGTAGAGCGTCGCCACGGAGGGGTGCTCGCGGATCGCCTCGTAGAGCCTCGGCTGCGTGTAGGTGGGCTCGTCGCCCTCGTTGTGCCCCCAGCGGCGGTAGCCGACGAGGTCGATGACCACGTCGCGGCCGAAGCGGCTGCGGAACGCCATCGCGAGCCGGATCGCCGTCCGGCAGGCCCGGAGGTCGTCGGCGTTGACGTGGATGATCGGCACGTCGAAGCCCTTGGCGAGGTCGGACGCGTAGCGCGTCGAGCGGGCGTCGATCTGGCCGGTGGTGAAGCCGAGCTGGTTGTTCGCGATCAGGTGCAGGGACCCGCCGACGCGGTAGCCGGGGAGGTTCTGCAGGTTGAACGTCTCGGCCACCACGCCCTGGCCGGGGAACGCGGCGTCACCGTGGATCTGGACCGCGAGCGCCCGGCGCACGTCGACGTCGACCGTCGACTCGGGGCCTCGGACGGTCTGGAGCGCGCGGGTGCGACCCACCACGACAGGGTTCACGAACTCGAGGTGCGACGGGTTCGGCAGCAGCGAGAGCCTGATCTCGCGGCGCTCGCCGTCGCCGACCTCGACCGCGCGCGTCGTCTGGGCGCCGAGGTGGTACTTGACGTCGCCCTGGCCGCCCGCGGGCAGCGCGATGTCGACGTCGGGCGTCCGCTCGCCCTCGAACTCCGCGATGATCTTCGCGTAGGGCCGGCGCAGGACGTGCGCGAGGACGTTGAGCCGACCGCGGTGCGCCATCCCGAAGACCGCGTTCTCGATCCCGTCCCGGGCGGCCAGGGCGACCGCCTCGTCGAGCATCAGGACCATCATCTCGAGGCCCTCGATCGAGAACTGCTTGGCCCCGAGGAACGTGCGGCGCAGGTAGGCCTCGAAGCCCTCGACCCGCAGGAGCCGGATCAGCAGCTTGCGGTCCTCCTCGGGCTCCGGGTCGATCCAGAACGCACGCGACTCGATCGCCTCACGCAGCCAGACGCGCTCGTCGTGGTCCGAGAGATGCTCGATCTCGAACGCGATCGTGCCGCGGTAGACGCGCTTCAGCTCCGGCAGGACCTCGGCCAGCGTGTCGCCGGGGACGTACACGCGCAGCGCCGAGGCCGGCACGAGCGCCATCAACTCGGGCGTCAGGCCGACGTTCTCCGGCTCGAGCGCCGGGTCGCCCGGCGGGCTCGTGCCGAGCGGGTCGAGCCTGGCGTCGAGATGCCCGTGCGTCCGGTGCGCCTTGACGAGCGACATCCCGGCGCTGGTCGCGTTGAGCAGCGCGACGTCGGAGGCGCGCCGGAGGCCCTTCGTGCGCCGGCGCTCGACGCCGTCCGGCGGCGCGTCGCTCGCGTCGGGCGTCGGGGGAGGCACCTCGCGCACGACGCTGCGGCGCGGGGACTTCTTGTCGGGAACGGCTGCCATCGGTCGGTGCTGGTCCGCCTCGACGCCGCAGGCCTGCCACGGGGAGCATCGGCGCGCGGGTCCGGCGGTGGTGGTACGGGTCGCTGTCGTACCCTAGCGCCTCTTTCGCAGCCCGGCACGGAAGCCCTGCCGGAATGTCGGCACCCGGCGAAGCGTTCCTCCTCTCTCCGGGGAGGAGCGCCTCACCGGCCGCGAGAGCGACACCGCGACGCCGTGATAGCGTCAGACCGCGAGCCATGCCGAAGACCCTGATCATCACCGAGAAGCCGAGCGTCGCCCGCGACGTGACCGCGGCGCTGCCCGAGGCGTTCCGCAAGAAGGGCGACTTCTACGAGTCGGAGCACTGGGTGGTCGGCTCTGCGGTCGGGCACCTCGTGGAGCAGGTCGACCCGGACGAGTACGACACGCGCTACAAGAAGTGGCGCTTCGAGGACCTGCCGATCCTGCCCGAGGAGTTCCGGTACGAGGCGCGGGACGACCGCTCCCAGAAGCAGCTCGCGTCGCTGCACGCCGCCATCCGGCGCCCCGACGTCGAGGCGCTCGTGAACGCCTGCGACGCGGGCCGCGAGGGCGAGCTCATCTTCAAGCTCATCACCCAGACGTCCGGGACCACGAAGCCCGTCCGGCGGGCCTGGTTCTCGTCGATGACCCAGCGCGCCATCCGCGAGGCGGTCGAGCGCCTGCGCGACGACGGCGAGCTCCGGCCGCTCGAGGATGCGGCGCGCTCGCGCTCCGAGGCCGACTGGCTCGTCGGCATGAACGCCACGCGCGCGGCCACCACGAAGGCCGGCTCGCTGCGCTCGATCGTCTCGCTCGGGCGGGTGCAGACGCCGACGCTGGCGCTGATCGCCCGGCGGGACATGGAGATCGCCGCCTTCGTCCCCGAGGACTACTGGCAGGTCCGGGCGGCGTTCGCGACGGCCGCCGAGGAGCGCTACACCGGCGTCTGGCAGCGGGGATCGCAGAACCGCATCCCGAACGCGCAGGAGGCCGAGCGGATCGCCGCCGTCGCGGGCGGGGTCGAGGCGACGGTCGTCTCCGTCGAGCGCAAGCCGCTCGAGGAGCAGGCGCCGATGCTCTACGACCTGACGACGCTCCAGCGCGAGGCCAACAGCCGCTTCGGCTTCACCGCCAAGCGGACGCTCGCCGCCGCGCAGGGCTGCTACGACCGGCACAAGGTGCTCACGTACCCGCGGACGAACTCGCGCTTCCTGTCGAGCGACCTGATCCCGACCCTGCGCTCCGTGGCCGGGTACGTCGGCGGCGCGGCGCCGGAGTACGCGAAGCCCGCCGCCTACGTCCAGGGGCTCGACTCCCTGCCGCTGGGCCGCGTCGTCGACGACGCGAAGGTCGGCGACCACCACGCCATCGTGCCGACCGACGAGCGCCCGGACCTCTCGGCGCTGTCGGCCGACGAGCGCCGGATCTACGACATGGTCGCGCGCCGCTTCCTGGCCGTCTTCCATCCGCCCGCGCGCTTCGAGCAGACCGTCGTCTGGACCGAGGCGGGCGGCGAGCGCTTCCGGTCCCGCGGCAAGGTCCTGATCGACGCGGGCTGGCGGGCCGCCTACGGCGAGGTGGCCGAGTCCGACAAGGAGCGGAAGGCCGACGACGACGAGGGCGCCGAGCAGGACCTGCCGCGGCTGGAGGACGGTCAGCGCGTGCGCTGCACCGCCGCCGAGGTGCAGGCGAAGCAGACGAAGCCGCCCGCCCGCTTCTCCGAGTCCTCGCTCCTGCGCGCGATGGAGACGGCCGGCAAGCTCGTCGACGACGACCTGGCGGCGGAGGCCATGAAGGAGTCCGGTCTCGGCACGCCTGCCACCCGTGCGGCGACGATCGAGCGACTGATCGACGCGGGCTACATCGAGCGCGAGGGGCGCCAGCTGAAGGCGACCGACAAGGGGCTCGCCGTCATCCGGATGCTCGGTGACCACGACCTGACGCAGCCCGCGTTGACCGGCTCGTGGGAGCAGCGCCTGGCCCGGATCGAGGCCGGGGAGGAGTCGCGCGAGGCGTTCATGCGCGACATCGCGCGCTTCACCGAGACGACCGTCGCGTGGTTCGCCGACAAGGACCGCTCCGCCATGCGCGTCGAGCGCCGGGTCATCGGCCCGTGTCCGAACTGCGACGGGGAGATCCTGGAGCGCCCCAAGAGCTACTCGTGCAGCTCCTGGCGGTCGAAGAAGGAGCCCGGCTGCGGCTACACCATCTGGAAGCAGGTCGGCGCGCGGACGATCACGCCCGAGGAGGCCGAGCAGCTCGTCCGGGACAAGGTCGACCCGGCCACGCTGGCCGCCGAGCGGACCGTCGTCGGGCCGTGCCCGACGCCCGGCTGCGGGGGCGAGATCGTCGAGCGGGCGAAGAGCTACGGCTGCACGTCCTGGAAGAGCCGCACGGAGACCGGCTGCGGCTACGTGATCTGGAAGCGCGCGGGCGGGAAGGACGTGACGTTCGAGGACGCGCAGGCCATGGTCGCCGAGGGGCGCACCAACGCCGGCCCCGCCACGTCCGCCGAGCCGGTCGGGCCGTGTCCGACGCCGGGCTGCGGCGGCCAGATCGTCGAGCGGGGCAAGAGCTACGGCTGCACGTCGTGGAAGTCGAAGAAGCAGACCGGCTGCGGGTTCGTGATCTGGAAGCGCCAGCGCGGGCTCGGGCGCGACATCGAGCGTGACGAGGCCGCCCGTCTCGTCGCGGCGGGCCTCTCGGCGCCGCCCAAGGACGCCGAGCCCGCCGTCGTGGCCGTGGCCCCGGCGGGCGACGCCGCGGCGTAACCCGCCCTGTTCCGAGGAGCCATCCCACCGGCCGGGGTGGGGCCTGCCCGCGCGAACACGCCTGCCCGCCCTCCGGCCGGGCCGCGAGCCGATCGGCATCCTGCGAGTTACGAGACACGACCGTCTCGTAACTCGACGAAGGAGCTCCCGATGCACCCGGACACCATCCATCGACAACGCTGGTGGACGCTCGGCGTCCTGTCGCTGGCGCTGCTCGTGATCGGTCTCGACAACACGATCCTGAACGTCGCGCTGCCGAGCGTGCGGGCCGACCTCGACGCCACGTCGGGCCAGCTGCAGTGGATCGTCGACTCCTACCTGCTCGTCTTCGCCGGGCTGCTCCTCACCGCCGGCAGCCTGGGCGACCGCTTCGGCCGCAAGCGGGCGCTGCTGACCGGCCTCGTGATCTTCGGGGTCGGCTCGGCCGGCTCCGCCCTCGCCGGGTCGGCGGATGCGTTGATCGGCACCCGGGCGCTGATGGGGATCGGCGCGGCGTTCATCATGCCCTCCACGCTCTCGATCCTCACGAACGTGTTCCCTCCCGCCGAGCGCCCCCGCGCGATCGCGATCTGGGCCGCCGTCTCGGGGCTCGGCATCGCCCTCGGCCCCGTCAGCGGCGGCTACCTGCTCGAGCACTTCTCGTGGGGCTCGGTGTTCCTCGTCAACGTGCCGTTCGTGCTCGCCGCCATCCTGGCGGCCGTGCGACTCGTCCCGGAGTCGAGCGATCCCGAGACGCCGCCGCTCGACCTCGTCGGCGCCGGTCTCTCGATCGTGGGCCTGACCTCGCTCGTGTGGGGCCTCATCGAGGCCTCGGCGCGCGGCTGGACGGACCCCGTCATCCTGACCTCGTTCGCCTCCGCGGCGCTGCTCGCCGTCGCCTTCGTCGCGCATGAGCTCCGCACGACGCATCCCATGCTCGACGTCCGGATGTTCTCCAACCCCCGCTTCAGCGGGGCGAGCGGCTCGATCGCACTCGTCTTCTTCGCCCTCATGGGGACGATCTTCTTCCTCACGCAGTACCTGCAGCTCGTCCTCGGCTACTCGCCGCTCGAGGCGGGCATCCGCGTCATCCCCGTCGCGGTCGGCCTGATCGTCGGCGCGGGGCTCTCCACGCGGCTGACCGTGCTGCTCGGCACGAAGGTCGTCGTGGCGGGCGGCCTGACCACGCTCGCGGGGGCGCTGCTCCTGCTCTCGACGGCCGAGACGACCTCGGGCTACGGCCTGGTCGGCACGGTGCTGGTCCTGATGGGACTGGGGATGGGGAGCGCCATGGCCCCGGCCACCGAGGCCGTCATGGGCTCGCTGCCGCCGGAGAAGGCGAGCGTCGGGTCGGCGATGAACGACACGACCCGGATGGTCGGCGGCGCGCTCGGCGTCGCGGTGCTCGGCGGCGTCCTCGGCAGCCACTACCGGTCGCACGTCGACGTCACGGGCCTCGACGGCCCGGCCGCCGAGGCGGCCCGTGACTCGCTCGGCGGGGCGCTGCAGATGGCGGCCGGGAACGACGCGGTGCTCGCCTCCGCACAGCAGGCGTTCGTGGGCGGGATGACGACGGCCACGCTGGCCGCCGCCGCCGTCGCCTTCGCGGGCGCGCTGTTCGCAGCCGTCGTCCTGCCGTCGCGGGAGCGCTCGCCCGGCGGCGCGCTCGTCGGGGTCCCGGAGCCCGTGTGACCGAGACCCGCCGACCCGGACGGCCGCGGAGCACGCAGGCGGACGCGGCCATCCTCTCGACGACCCTGGAGCTCCTCGCCGAGGAGGGGCTCCGGGGTCTGACGTTCGAGCGGGTGGCCGCGCGGGCCGGCGTGAGCCGGGCGACCGTGTACCGGCGCTTCCGCTCCGGCCGGGACCTCGCCGCCGCGGCGCTCGGGACGCTCGCGCCGCCGGCGCCGCCTCCCGAGGTTGCCCGCCGATCGGCCCGAGACGCGTTCCTGGCGGTGGCGCAGGAGCGCGTGGCGGCCGCCCCCACGACGCGCTGGAACCTCCTGATGCCCCGGCTGCTGGTCGAGTCGGCCGGGGACCCCGAGTTCCACGAGCTGGTCCGCCGTGTGCTCGTCGACCCCGCCCGCGCCGTGGTCGCGGGCATCGTGCGGTCCGGCGTCGAGCGCGGGGAGCTGCCGTCGGACCTCGACCCGGAGCTCGGCGTCGACGTGCTGATCGGCCCGATCGTCTACCGCGTGCTGATCGACGGCGGCGACGTCGCTGCGCTCCCGACGCGCGCGGCGCGGCTCTTCGACCTCCTGGCCGCGGCCGCGGACGTCCCGGGCCGGGAACCGAGCCGGTAGGGTGGGAGTCAGAGAGCCATGAACGCCGCCGCCGTCCGTCTCCTGCTCGTGCCGCTCGCCCTGCTCGCCGTGGCCTGCGGCGGAGCCGAGGACGAGCCGTCCCCGGCGGCCGACGCGGCCACGACCGACGCGGCCACGACGGTGGCCCCGCCCGCCACGACCGCCGAGGGGACGACGACAGCGTCCGCGGCCCCGGCCACGGATCTCCGGATCGAGGTGTGGCCCGCGGGTCGGAAGGCCGGCCCCTCGACCACCCTGCGCCTGACGTGCGCCCCCCCGGGCGGCGACGTGCCGGACCCCGCTCGGCTCTGCGCCGCCCTGGCCGCCCGGACCGACCCGTTCGCGGCGCCGCGCAGCGACGAGGCCTGCACGGAGATCTACGGCGGACCGGAGGAGGCACACGTGACGGGCACCTACCGCGGCACGCCGGTCGACGCCCGGTTCGACCGCACGAACGGCTGCGCGATCGAGCGCTGGTCCGACGTGGTCGGCGCCCTCGCCCCGTAGGAGCCTGGTGCGAGAGCATCGTCGCCGCCGGGAGTTGCCGGAGGCCCGCAGCTTCTCGTCCGCGCGACCGTCGGCAGGGTGGTGTCCTGTCAAGGGAGCGCGGGCGCGAGATGCGCAGTTCCGGCGGCTTCCGGCGGGGACCGATGGTTTCCTCGGGCAGGCTCCTAGCCCCCCGTCGCCTCGGATCGTCCCACGAGCCGACGCGATCGCCGCCCGCCGTGGCCGCGATCGGGCCTCGATTCAAGCGCCACGGCCGGTCGGCCGACATCTGAAAGGTGTCACAACGTTCGCTGACGGGGGCCGCGGCCCACACCCGCGCCGGCTGGCGCCTCGCGCTGGGCGTCGCAGCCCTGTTCGCGCTGCTCATCGGCGGGTCGTTGCTCGCGTCCTCCCTGGTCGGCCGGATCGAGCAGGCCAAGGACCGACGGATGGTCACGAACCAGCGCTACGTCGCGGCGCTCGACGACATCGCCCTCGGCGCCCAGGCCATGGCCACCGAGGAGGCGTCGTACCTCTCGGCCCGGAACGCCCGGCACCTGACGACGATCGCCGCGGCGAGTGCCGACGTGGAGTCGGCCCTGACGACCGCCCTCGGCGTGTTCCCGACGGGCTCCGCGGAGGCGGTCGCCGCCGGCAAGGTCTACGGGCGCTTCCGGCAGTGGGCCGCGGCCCTCGACCAGGAGCTGGCCCTCGTGGAGAGCGGCCGATCCCCCGCGGCGGCCCGCGCCGTGACCGGGACGCGGAGCTACCGCCGGCTCCTCGACCGCGATCTGAACCTCGCGCGCGGGGCGGCGGAGGGGAGCCTGGCGGCCGGGAGCGCGGCCTTCGACGGGCTCGTCGACGACACGCAACGGGTGCTGCTCGGGTCGATGGTGGCCATGGTGCTCGTCGGCGGCGGCATCACGGTGCTGCTGGTCCGCTCGGCGCTCCAGCTCGTCCGGGTCCGCCGCACGCTCCAGGATCGCGCCGCCCGTCAGACCGTCCTGGCCGAGCTCGGCCGTCGGGCGCTGACCGCCCCGGACGTCGACGACGTCACCGGTGAGGTCCTCGCGCTCGCGCGGGAGAAGCTCGGCGGCGACCTCGTCTGCGTCTACGAGCTCCGCGCGGACGACTCCCTGACCGTGCGCATCG
>CADCWC010000145.1 GCA_902806305.1 uncultured Thermoleophilia bacterium
CGACAGACGAAGCGACCGCCGTGGTTCGGCGTGAGGACCCCCGGCAGCAGTCCGGCCTCACACAGGATCTGGAAGCCGTTGCAGATGCCGAGCACCGGGCCGCCCGCCTCGGCGAAGGCGCGCACCGCCGTCATCGCCGGGGAGAACCGGGCCAGCGCACCCGGGCGGAGGTAGTCGCCGTAGGAGAAGCCGCCGGGGATGACGACGGCGTCGACGTCGGGCAGCTCCACGTCGCCGTGCCAGACGGGGACGCCGATCGCGCCGCAGAGCTCGACGGCGCGCAGGGCGTCCCGGTCGTCACACGACCCGGGGAACGTGACGACGCCGACGCGCGGTCCGCCGGCCGAGGACACCTCAGCCATGGACGACCACCTCGTACTGCTCGATGAGCGGGTTCGAGAGCACGCGCTCGGCGAGCTCGCCCGCCACCTGCCGGGCCGCGGCCGCATCGGGGGCCGACACGTCCAGATCGAAGACCTTGCCCTGACGCACCCCCGTCCTGGCGTAGCCGAGACCCTGCAGGGAGCGGTCGATGGCCTCGCCCTGCGGGTCGAGGACGCCCTCCTTGGGGCGGACCAGCACGGTCACCTTCACGACGTCGGAACCTCCATCTCGCGGCGGTACTGCTCGAACGGCTGGTCCGTGAGCAGGCGGTAGGCCGTGCGGTAGCGCTCCGCCGTGCCGTCGACGACCTCCCGGGGCAGCGCGGGGCCGGGCGGCGCCTTGTCCCACGGCTGCGTCTCGAGCCAGTCGCGCACGTACTGCTTGTCGAAGCTCGGAGGCGACGATCCGGGCGCCCAGCGGGCCGCCGACCAGAGGCGCGACGAGTCGGGGGTCACCACCTCGTCGCCGAGGACGAGGCCGCCCTCCGGGTCGAGTCCGAACTCGAGCTTCGTGTCGGCCAGGATCAGGCCCCGCGCCTGCGCATGGTCGGCCGCGCGACCGTAGACGGCGAGCGCCACGCGCTCGACCTCGAGCGCGCGGGCGCCGCCGACGAGCTCGGCGGCCTCGGCGCGGGTGATGTTGCGGTCGTGGCCCGTCGTGGCCTTCGTCGCCGGCGTCAGGATCGGGGCCGGCAGGCGGTCGCCCTGCCGGAGGCCTCGGGGCAGTCGGTGGCCGGAGACCGCCCCCGACGCCTGGTAGTCGAGCCAGCCGGAGCCGCTCAGGTAGCCCCGCACCACCCACTCGACCGGCAGCATCTCGAGGCGCCGACAGAGCATCGCGCGGCCGGCCAACGCGGCGGTGCGGGCCACCGCGGGCAGCTCCGACGGTCGCGTGCCGAGCAGGTGGTTCGGGACGAGATCGCGCGTCCGCCCGAGCCAGTACCGCGTCAGGCCGGTCAGCACGCGGCCCTTCTCCGGGATCTCGGTCGGAAGGATGACGTCGAACGCGGAGATGCGATCCGACGCGACGAGCAGGAGCCGCTCGTCGTCGACGCGGTAGAGGTCGCGCACCTTGCCGGACGCCTCGAGCGCGAGGTCAGCGAGCACCGGCGGGCTCCCGGTCGACGCCCAGACGCTCCGCCATCCGTGCGAACGGCACGTCGACGTGGGCGAGCGCACGGTCGAGATCGAAGGCGGCCTCGAGCACGTCCCCGTCGACGACCGCGGGCGCCGAGCCGTCGCGGCCCGCGCGCGTGAGGACGTCGCGCAGGTGCTCGCCGGTGTCCCAGGCGCGCATCGCGGCGGGCTGCACGACCGCGTAGGCGTCCTCACGACTGATCCCGGCCTCGACGAGGGCGAGCAGCACGCGGCCGGAGAACGGGAGGCCGTGCGACGCGTCGATGTTGCGGCGCATCTGCTCCGGCCGCACCACGAGCCCCTCCATGACCCACGCGAACCGATCGAGCAGGTAGTCGAGCAGGATCGTCGCGTCGGCGAGCACGATGCGCTCCGCCGAGGAGTGCGAGATGTCGCGCTCGTGCCAGAGCGGCACGTTCTCGAGCCCCGTGACGGCGTGGCCCCGGAGCACGCGCGCCAGCCCCGAGATCCGCTCGCAGGTGATCGGGTTCCGCTTGTGCGGCATCGCCGAGGAGCCCTTCTGGCCCGCCGCGAACGGCTCCTCGACCTCGCGCACCTCGGTGCGCTGCAGATGGCGGATCTCCGTCGCGAAGCGGTCGAGCGAGCTGCCGCAGAGCGCGATCGCCGACAGCAGCGCCGCGTGACGGTCGCGCGCCACGACCTGGGTCGAGACCGGCTCGACGCCGAGCCCGAGCGCGGCGCACACGTCGGCCTCGACGCGCGGGTCGACGTTGCCGTACGCGCCGACGGCGCCCGACACCTTGCCCACCGCCACGTCGGCGAAGGCTGCGCGGAGACGGTCACGGTGCCGGTCGAGCTCCGCGACCCACCCGAGCAGCTTGAGCCCGAAGCTCGTCGGCTCGGCGTGCACGCCGTGCGTCCGGCCCATGCAGGGCGTCGAGCGGTGCTCCTCGGCTCGCCGCAGCGTGCTCTCGAGCGCCCGCTCGAGGCCCGCCAGGATCGGCTCGGAGGCGTCGCGGAGCTGCAGGGCGAGGCCGGTGTCGACGACGTCGGACGAGGTCAGCCCGTAGTGGAACCAGCGCGCCGCCGGGCCGACCTGCTCGGCCACCGTCTCGGTGAAGGCCACGACGTCGTGCTGCGTGCGCCGCTCGATCTCCCGGGAGCGGTCGACGTCGACGCGGGCGCGCGCCCGGATCTCGGCCACGGCCGCGGCCGGGACGACGTCCAGGCGGACCCACGCGTCGAGCGCCGCCAGCTCGACGGCCAGCCAGGCCTCCAGACGCCGTTCGTCCGTCCAGACACGCCCGATCTGGGGTCGGGTGTAGCGGGCGATCACGACCGGCACAGGCTACCGGACGCCGTCCGGGGCGCCGCCCGGACCGCCGGCCACGCGCCTCGCGCGCGGCCGCCCTCAGGCGACCCTTCCGCTCAGCGGTCGCGTCGTGCGGCGCCGGGATGCACCGACGGGGCGCCGTCCAGGGTCGACGGCGGGTCGGAGGCGCGCGGGTACGTGTCGACGACCCGCTCGTCGTCCCAGCCGAGCTCCGCGTCCCACCCCCAGCCCTCGGCGGTCGGGACGATCAGGAGGTCACCGTGGCGATCCTCGTCCTCGTGGGACAGGTCGAAGAGCGGGAACGGGTCGGTCTGGCTCATGGCGGTCCTTTCCCGTCGCAGGGAATCGGCCGAAACGGGAGCATGACGAGAGGCAGTGGGCCCCGCAACAACGTCACCAAAGTGCGCTGCACGGAGCTACGCGGAGGATCCGGCAGGTCTCGGCCGGTCCGCCGACGCCGCTCAGACCGCGTCGCGCGCCGTCCCCGCGGCCCCGGCGGCGATGTCCGAGCGCCGTTGGAGGCCGTCGAAGCTGATCCGGTCGGCGGCGTCGTAGGCCCGGGTCCGCGCGGCGCCGATCGACGCGCCGAGCGCCGTCACGGTCAGGACGCGACCTCCGGCGGTGACGAGACGACCGTCCCTGAGCGCCGTCCCGGCGTGGTGGACCGCGACACCCGGCCGGTCGGCGGCGGCCTCGACACCGTCGATCGGCACGGGCTCGGCGGCGGCCGTCGGGTAGCCCGCCGAGGCCAGGACGACCGTGACCGCGGCGTCCGCGGACACCGGGAGCGGCTCGGGCGTGAGGCGGCCCACGGCGGCGTCGTACAACCGGCTCAGGAGGTCGCCGTCGAGACGGGGCAGGATCGCCTGGGCCTCGGGGTCGCCGAGGCGCACGTTGAACTCGAGCACCCGGAGGCCGTCCGGCGTCAGCATCAGCCCCGCGTAGAGGCAGCCGCTGAAGTGCACGCCGCGGCGGGCGAGCTCGAGCAGCACGGGGCGGTGGACGCGGTCGACGATGTCGGCGGTGGCCTCGGGGTCGACGCCGGGGACCGGCGAGTAGGCGCCCATGCCCCCCGTGTTCGGCCCGGTGTCGCCGTCGCCGATGCGCTTGTGGTCCTGCGCGGGCGCGAGGGCGACGGCCGTCCGGCCGTCGCACAGCGCAAGCACCGAGACCTCCGGCCCCTCGAGCCGCTCCTCGACGAGCACCGTCCGCCCGGCCTGCCCGAGGTCGCCGCGGAGCAGTGCGCGCGCGGCCTCGCGCGCCGCGGCGGCGTCGTCGCAGACGACCACGCCCTTGCCTGCGGCGAGCCCGTCGGCCTTCACGACGACGCGACCGCCGAGCGCCTCGATCGCCGCGTCCGCCGCCTCGGGCGAGGCGGCCACCCGGGCCGCGGCGGTGGGCACGCCGGCCGCGGCCATCACGTCCTTCGCGAAGCGCTTGGAGCCCTCGAGGCGCGCCGCCGCGGCGCCCGGCCCGAAGACCGGCACGCCGACGCCGCGCAGGCCGTCGGCCAGGCCGGCCACGAGCGGCGCCTCGGGGCCCACGACCACGAGGTCGATGCGGAGCTCGGTGGCCAGCGCGACGAGCCCGTCGACGTCGACCGCCGCGAGGGGATGGCAGGTCGCCGCCGTGGCGAGACCCGGGTTGCCCGGCGCGCAGTGCAGCTCGCCGAGCAGCGGGCTGCGCCGGACCGCGTCGGCGAGGGCGTGCTCGCGGGCGCCCGAGCCGACCAGGAGGACGCGCAGGCTCCGCGGGGTCATCGTCCGACGGGGGTCATCGCGCCGGCGCCGCGACCGTCTCGCGCCCGCGCGGCGCCATGATCTGGTCGCGGCGGGCGCCGACGCCCACCAGCGTGACCGGGATCCCGAGGCGCTCCTCGACCCACGCGACGTAGCCGCGCGCCTCGGCGGGGAGCGCGTCGTAGCTCGTGACCTCGGAGATGTCGACGCCCCAGCCCGGCAGCTCCTCGAACACGGGCTCGGCGTGGTGGAAGTCGGACTGGTGCGACGGGAAGGCGTCGGTGACCGAGCCGTCGGGCAGGCGGTACCCCGTGCAGACGGGGATGCGGTCGAAGATCGAGAGCACGTCGAGCTTCGTCAGGACGAGCTCGGTGAGGCCGTTCAGGCGCAGCGCGTACTTGAGCCCGACGACGTCGAGCCAGCCGCAGCGCCGCTCGCGCCCTGTGGTCGTCCCGAACTCGAGCCCGGCGTCGCGCATGCGCACCGCGCGGTCTGGGTCGGCCTCGCTCGGGAAGGGGCCGGCCCCCACGCGGGTCAGGTAGGCCTTGGCCACGCCGATCACCGCGTCGATGCGGGTCGGCCCGACGCCGCAGCCGACGCAGGCCCCGCCCGCGATCGGGTTCGACGAGGTGACGAAGGGATAGGTGCCGTTGTCGAGGTCGAGGAGCGTGCCCTGCGCGCCCTCGAAGAGCACGCGCCGGCCGGCCGAGAGCGCCTCGTCGAGGAGCAGCGACGTGTCGGCGATGTAGGGCGCGAGGCGGTCGGCGAACCGCTCGAGGTCGGCCAGGATCGCGTCCCCGTCGAGCGGCGCGACCTCGTAGACCCGCGTCAGCAGGTCGTTCTTGACGGACAGCGCGGCGTCGACCTTCTTCCGCAGGATCTCGCGGTCGAGGAGGTCCTGGGTGCGGATCCCGATGCGCGACGCCTTGTCGGCGTACGTCGGGCCCATCCCGCGCTTCGTGGTGCCGATCTGCAGCGAGCCGAGCCGCAGCTCGGACTGCGCGTCGATCAGGCGGTGCCACGGCATCACGAGGTGCGCGTTCCCCGAGATGCGCAGGCCCGCCGTGGAGCGGCCGCGTCCCTCGAGGCCGTCGAGCTCGGCCACGAGCACCTCGGGGTCGATGACGACGCCGTTCCCGAGCACGCAGACCTTGTCGGGCTCGAGGATCCCCGAGGGCAGGAGGTGGAACTTGAACGTCTCCGTGCCGTGCACGACGGTGTGGCCGGCGTTGTTGCCGCCCTGGTAGCGGGCCACGATGTCGAAGCCCTCGGCCAGCAGGTCGACGACCTTGCCCTTCCCCTCGTCGCCCCACTGGGCGCCGACGATCACGCAGCCCGGCATCAGTAGCCTTCGCGGCTGAGGTCGGAGAAGAGCGTGTAGCGCTGCCGGAAGAGGAGGTCGACCTTGCCGGTCGCGCCGTTCCGGTGCTTGGCCACGATCAGCTCGGCGAGGCCCTTGTTGTCCTCGGCCTCCTTGTTGTAGTACTCGTCCCGGTAGATGAACATGACCATGTCGGCGTCCTGCTCGATCGATCCGGACTCACGGAGGTCGGACAGCACCGGCCGCTTGTCCGGCCGCGACTCGACCGCGCGGGAGAGCTGCGACAGCGCCACGACGGGCACGTCGAGGTCGCGGGCCAGGAGCTTCAGCGACCGGGAGATCTGCGAGATCTCCTGGACCCGGTTCTCGGCGTTGCCCGACATCAGCTGGAGGTAGTCGATCAGGATCAGGCCCAGCTCGGGCTCGCGGGTCTTCAGGCGGCGCGCCTTCGAGCGGATCTCCATGACGCCGATGCCCGCGGAGTCGTCGATGTAGATCGGCGCCCGGTTCAGGCGGTCGCAGGCCTCGGCGAGCCGCGGCCAGTCGTCGCCCTGCATGCGGCCGGTCCGCAGGCGCATGGAGTCGACGTGGCCCTCGGCGCACATCAGGCGCTGGGTGATCTCGGAGTGCGACATCTCGAGGCTGAAGATGGCGACCGGCACGCCCGCGTCGACGCCCAGGTGCCGCGCCATCCCGAGGGCCAGGGAGGTCTTCCCCATCGACGGCCGGGCGGCCAGGATGATCAGGTTCGAGGGCTGGAAGCCCGACGTCAGCCGGTCGAGGTCCCGCAGGCCGCTCGGGGCCCCCGTGATGTCCTTGTCCTCCGCCGTGAGGCGCTCGATCCGCTCGAACTCCTCCTTGAGCAGATCGGAGATGGCGCGCAGCTGCCCGACCTCGGCGCCCTGCTGGGAGACCTGGAAGATCCGCGCCTCGGCGTCGTCGATCAGCTCGCGGACCGGACCCACCCGCTCGTAGCCCCGCTGGGCGATCTCGGTGCCGGCGGCGATCAGCCGCCGCAGTTGGGCGAGCTCGCGGACGATCTCGGCGTAGCGGCGGGCGTTCGCGGCGGCCGGGACGCTGTCGGCCAGCCCGTGGACGTACGGGCGTCCGCCGACCTCCTCGAGCTTGCCCATCGACACCAGCTGGTCCGTGACGGTGATGACGTCGACCGGCTCGGAGCGGGACTGGAGCTGCAGGACGGCCCGGAAGACGGTGCCGTGGGCCTCGCGGTAGAAGTCGCGCGGCTCGAGGGTGGCGGCCACCTCGTCGGCGGCCGTCTCGGACATCAGCATGGCCCCGAGCACGGACTCCTCGGCGTCGAGGTCCTGCGGCGGCACGTTGGGGGCGATCGTGATGCTCATGTCACCGGGCGCGGGGACGGGCGGGCACGGGCCGCGTGGCGGGGCCCGGACGCCGAGGGCGGGGGACGGACTGTCGGACGGGCGGCGCCGGGCTCAGCCGGCGGCAGGCCCGTCGACGTCGGCAGCGATCGTCTGCGCCGTGGCGCCGGTCGTCCCGAAGACCTGGTCGAAGCCCTCGGCCGGCACGATCTGCGTCTTGACGGCTGCACGCACCTCGGGGAAGACGTCGATCTCCACGAGGTACGTCCCGAGCGCCTTGATCGGCTCCTCGAGCCGGATCTTGCGCCGGTCGACGCGGATCTTGCGCGTCCGCCAGATCTCGTCGGCCAGGTCGGCGGAGGTGATCGAGCCGTACAGCCGCCCCTCGGGCCCCGACCGGGCCGGGATCGAGAGCACGGTGCGGTTGAGCGTGGTCGCGATCTCCTGCGCCTGCTCGACCGACCGCGCCTCCTGCTTCGCGCGGCCTGCGCGCTGCCGCTCCACCTCCGCCACGCGTGATTCGGTGGCCGCCTCGGCCAGCTTCCGGGGAAGCAGGTAGTTCCGGAGGTAGCCACGCGCCACGTTGACGATGTCGCCGCGGTTGCCGAGGTGCTCCAGGTCGACCAGGAGGATCGCGCGTTGGGTGCCGGTACGGGCCATGGGACTGATGCTTCTCCGAGTAGGGGCGGCGCCGGGGACGGCGCCGGGCGGTGCGGGGACGCGGCTCAGCGCGCGCCCGGGCGGACGGGGACGGTCAGAACGGGATGTCGTCGTCGGCGGCCGCGCCGCCGCCCCACGGGTCGCCACCCGCGGGGGCCGAGGACAGGGGCGCAGGCTCGCGGCGCCGCGGAGCGCCGCCGACGTCGCCGTCTGCACCGCCCCCGTCACGCGGCCCGATGAACTGCACCGTCTCGGCGATGACCTCGACCTTGGAGCGCTTGCCCGACCCGTCCTGGGCCTCCCACTGGCTCCAGCTGAGCCGGCCGTCGATCGCCACGGCCCGCCCCTTGGACAGGAAGCGGGCGCAGCTCTCGCCCTGGGCGCCGAAGACCTTGATGTCGAAGTAGTTCGGCTCCTCGACCCACTCGCCCGTCTGCTGGTTCTTCCGGCGGTGGTTGACCGCGATCCCGAGCGAGCAGATCGACATGCCGCCCTGCGTGGTCCGCAGCTCCGGGTCCCGGGTCAGGTTCCCGACGAGCACGACGCGATTGATGTTGGCCACTTCTGGTTGCTCCTTCCCGAGCCGAACGCCTGTTCGGGCATGGTACGGGGTCGACGGCGCCCGGGTCCAGCGTCGGAAGCCGCGCGGAGTGCGCCCGGACGGGTCGGCGGTCTACGCGCCTGCCGCGGCCGGTTGCGTCTTCGTGGCGGACTCCGCGGCCGGCGCGGGCCGGATCGTCGCCATGTGACGGAGGACGCCCTCCGTGATCCGGAGCACGCGCGAGATCTCGGCCAGGGCGGCAGGCGTCGCGGAGAACGCGATCACCCAGTAGAGCGCGTCGGGCTTGTGGTCGATCTCGTAGGCGAGCTTGCGACGACCCCACGCGTCGAGCGACTCCCACGTGCCGCCGGCGCCCTCCACGTGCTCGCGGATCCGGGCGATGATCTCGTCCTGGCGCTCCTCCTCGAGCTCCGGGTCGAGCATCAGCATGATCTCGTACGGCTGCACTCCGGTGGTCCCTCTGAAAGTCGGTGTCGTCGGCGGCCGTCGGTCCCGACGGGCCGGGGCGCGAACGGCGCGCACGCCGAGGCGGGCACCCTCGCCGCTCGGCGGAGGATAGCAACCGGCGGCCCCCGGTCGCGCCGCCCGGCGTCCGCCCCGTGCGCGATCATCCGCGGACTGACCGTCGTCGAGAAGAGGTCCCCGTGAACCCCACGCGATCCCTGCTGATCGCCACGGCGAGCGCCGTGGGCTCCGCCGCCGCCCTGATCGCCTCGCCCGGCACGTACGCCTGGTTGCGCCGTCGAGCGGGCCTCGAGAGCGTCGACCGGCACTTCGAGCTCGCCGACTTCCCCGAGGCGCCCGAGCGGGCCGCGACGGGCCACGACCCGCGAGCGTCGCTGCGCGCCCGGCTGGCCGGCGACGCCCGGCCGACGCCCCTCACGCCGCCGCCCGCCACCGAGCCCTGGAGCGACGGTCCGGCCGAGGCCGCCGACCGTCTGCGGGCCGCCGTCGACGAGACGCGCGCCCGCGCCCGCGAGAAGGCGTCGAGCGCGCTTCACGGCGGCGCCGCGGACCCGTCCGGCGTCGACGTGGACGTGGACGAGGCGCGCTG
>CADCWC010000146.1 GCA_902806305.1 uncultured Thermoleophilia bacterium
TTCGAGCCCGAGCCGGATCCCGGCCTCCGCCGGCGCACCCTGGCCGAGCTGCTGCTCGAGCGCTACGGCATCGTCACGCGCGAGCAGGTCCTCGCCGAGGGCATCCCGGGCGGCTTCTCGATCCTCTACGACGCGCTGTCGCAGCTCGAGACGCTCGGCGTCTGCCGCCGCGGCTACTTCGTCGAGGGGCTCGGCGGCGCGCAGTTCGCGCTGCCCGGCGCGGTCGAGCGGCTGCGGTCGACCGGCGACGAGACGCCCCCGCTCGTCCTTCCGGCGACCGACCCCGCGCAGCCCTACGGCGCCGCCCTGAAGTGGCCGGACGTCGACGGCAAGCGCGTCGCGCGGACCGCGGGCGCGTACGTCGTCCGGTGCGACGCGGCGCCCGTCCTCTACGTCGAGCGCGCCGGCAAGGGCATCCAGGTCCTCGCCGAGCACGGCGACGCACGCATCCGCGACGCGTTCACCGCCCTCGCCGAGTTCGTCCGCGCCGGCCGGATCAAGAAGCTCGACCTCGAGCGCCTCGACGGCGTCGCGGCCGTCGGCTCCGAGCACGAGGACCTCCTCGTCGAGCTCGGCTTCCGCCTCGGCCCGAAGAAGCTCACCCTCACCCCCTGACCGCCAATCAGGGGACAGTCCCCTGATTGGCCCTCAGTGTCTTCCGGGCGGCCGTCGCCCGGCGGTACATGCGCGACGTCTCGGTCCCGAGGACCTCCCCGAGCAGACGCGCCGGGAGCCGGTGGACGTCGAGCGCCTCGACGAGCCAGCCGTCGTCGGGGCAGCCGGCGCACAGGCGCAGGGCGAGGTCGCGGTCGCCGGCGAGGACGAGCTCGGCGTAGCTCGCGCGAGCGGCCTCGGCGGTCGTGTGGCCGAGCCAGGACAGGGCGGCGTCGGCGCGGAGGAACGCCGGAGCGGGATCGAGCCCGACGAGCGCGCGGTGGGCGCCCCAGCGCCAGTCCGAGGGCCAGCCGCACAGGCCGGCGGCGACCGGGTTGCGCGCGATGTAGCGAAGGCAGGCCACGAAGTGCGCGTCGTCGACGACGAGGCGGTTGTGGAACCGGTCGCCGAAGACGTGCCCGTGCTGTCCGTGCCGCTCGTTCAGGTACGTCGCGAACCGCTCGTGGACGCCCTTGACGCCCCGCCCGAGGTCCGGCTCCGGCGTCTGGAGCAGGAGGTGGACGTGGTTCGGCATGTGGCACCAGCTGAAGACGAGCCACCCGCGGACGGCCACCTCCCGGGCCAGGAGACGCAGGTACCGGCGGTGGTCGTCCTCGTCGGAGAACAGCAGCCGGCCCGACACCGCCCGCGCGGTCACGTGGTGCACGCCGCCGGCGACCTCGACGCGAGGGGTCCTTGGCATGCCTGCTCTAGGCCACGGGACCGCTCGATCCGCCCCCTAGCCTGACGGCCAATCAGGGGACTGTCCCCTGATTGGCCGTCACCGTCCGTCTGTCGCCGGCCGCGGCGGTAGCCTCGCCGCGAGATGGTGTTCCGCCGTGAGGTGCGCGCCGCGGGCGGGGTCGTGATGCGCGACCGCGCGGGCGGCGGGGTCGAGGTGCTGCTGGTGCACCGGCCGAAGTACGACGACTGGTCGCTGCCCAAGGGCAAGCTCGATCCGGGCGAGTCGTGGGAGGAGGCGGCGGTCCGCGAGGTGCTCGAGGAGACCGGGCTGCGCTGCCGGCTCGGGCGCGAGCTCGACCCCGTCGCGTACCGCGACCGCAAGGGCCGCCCGAAGAAGGTGCGCTACTGGCTCATGGAGCCGCGCGAGGACGCCGGGTTCGCCCCGAACGACGAGGTCGACGAGCTGCGCTGGCTCGAGCTGCCGGCGGCCGCGCTGCTGCTGACGTACGCGCACGACCAGGAGCTCGTCGCCGGCCTCGCCGCCGGCCGCCCGGGGCCGTAGCGAGCGGCGGCGGTGGGCCGGCGCGGCTAGCGCCAGGCCCAGAACAGCCCGGCGCCGTCCGCCTCGAACTCGAAGCGCGGCGTCAGCCCGGCGGCGCGGAGCAGCCGGTCGGCGTCGGCCGCCGGGTCGGACGACGGCGCGCCCTCCGGCCGGTAGGCGACGGCGATCGCGCCGAAGCCGACGTCGGCCAGGCGCGGGTCGCCGAGGACGGACCACGTCGGGCCGGCCGCCTCGAGCTTGACGAGGTCGGCTCGCCCGCACAGGTCGAGGACGGCCTCCGGGGCGACGGCGTCGCCGAGCACGTCCCAATCGCCGGCGCCCGCGTTCTCGGCCGCGCAGCGCTCGAGCACGGCCCGGTCGGACGCGTCGGCCTCGACCGCCGTGACCTGGGCCCCCGGCCACAGGGCGAGCAGGTACGTCGACGCGAGGCCGACGTGGGCGTGCAGGTCGACGATCCGCCGCGGCCCCGAGCCGCGCAGGATCGCCAGCCGGGCGTCGGCCGGCGGGTCGTACACCCGGTCGGCGAACACGGCGCGGAACGCGGCGACGTCCGCCGTCCCGTGCCGCAGGACGACGGCCAGGCCGCCGTCGCGCAGGTGGTACGTCCCCTC
>CADCWC010000147.1 GCA_902806305.1 uncultured Thermoleophilia bacterium
AGCCTGCCCGAGACGGAGCGCGCCGCGGCCGAGGGGCTCGCCCTGCCGATGTTCCCCACCATCACGGCGGAGCAGCAGCGCGACGTGGTCGAGGCCGTGGCCTCGGCCGTCGCCCCGGTCTGACGCCGGCGGGGGGCGTGCGCGTCTGGGTCGACCTCACGAACGCGCCGCACGTGCCCGTGCTGGCCCCGGTGGTGCGGGCCCTCCGGGCGCGCGGGGACGACGTCCACGTCACGGCCCGCGACTTCGCCCAGACGGTGGAGCTCGCGCGGCTGCACGACCTGGAGGTGACGGTGATCGGCCGGCACGGCGGCGCCTCGCGGGGCGGCAAGGCCCGTGCAGCGGTGGCCCGCGCGGTCCGGCTCGAGCGCTGGGCGCGCCGTCGGCGGCTCGACGTGGCGCTCGCCCACGGCTCGACGGACCAGCCGCTCGTCGCGCGCCTGCTCGGCGTCCGGGCCACGACGATGTTCGACTACGAGTACGCCGTCCTCCAGCACACGCTCAACTGCCGCGCGGCGCGACGCGTCCTCGTGCCCGACGCGATCCCGCCCGAGCGGCTGCGCCGCTACGGGGCCACGGGCGCCCGACTCGTCCGCTACCCCGGCCTCAAGGAGGAGTACGCGCTCGCGGACGTCGAGCCCGACCGCGCCGTGCTCGGAGGGCTCGGACTGGCCGACGCCTCGCCGCTCGCCGTGCTCCGGCCTCCGCCCGAGCTCGCCCTCTACCACCGCTTCGGCAACCCGCTCTTCGAGGCCGTGCTCCGTCGCCTGTCCGGGCACGGCGTCGCCCGGACGGTGGTCCTGCCCCGGACGGCCGAGCAGGGCGACCGGCTGCGGGCGCTCCGGCTCCCGCGCGTCACGGTCCCCGAGCGCGCGGTCGACGGGCAGAGCCTCGTCGGCGTGGCGGACCTGGTCGTCAGCGCGGGCGGGACGATGAACCGCGAGGCGGTCGTGCTCGGCACGCCCGTCTGGACGACGTTCGGCGGGCGGCTCGGGGCCGTCGACGAGGCGCTCGTGCGCCAGGGTCGGCTCCGCGTCCTCCGCGACGCCACGGACGTGGCGATCCGGCCGCGGGACGGCAGCACACGCGCCCGGGTGCGGCGCGATCCCGCCGTGCTGGCCGCCCTGGCGGTGGACCCGTGAGCAGACGGCGGCCCGCAGGCGGCGCCTATACTGGCCGGCCATGGGTCTGCTGAACCGTCACCGCCTCTGGCACGTCGCGGTCGACGGGGGGATCGCCGCACTGGCGTGGTACCTCGCGTTCTGGGTGCGCCTCGACCAGCTGCCCCGGCTGTCGAACTACCTGCGCGGGTGGGAGGAGTACCGCGACGGCGCGGCGCCGTGGGTCGTCCTGATCAAGGTCGCCGTGTTCGTGGCCATGGGGCTCTACATGCGCTGGTGGCGCTACGTCTCGCTGCGCGACCTGCGGGCGGTCGCGCGCGCCTGCGTGGCGGCGTCGGCCGCGGTCGTCGTCTACCTGGCGTTCCTCCCGCCGGTGCCGAACCACTTCTCGAAGACCATCCTGGTGATGGACTTCGGCTTCACGCTCATCGGCATGATCGCCGTCCGGGCCGCGGCGCGCACGGTCTTCGAACGGCCCGCCCGCGGGGCGGTGCGCGGCGGCAAGGACGTCCTCGTGATCGGCGCGGGCTCGGCCGGGCTCCTGATCCTGCGCGAGATGGAGCGCACGCCGACGATCGGCTACCGCCCGATCGGGATCCTCGACGACGATCCACGCAAGAAGGGCCTGCGCCTGTTCGGCGCGAAGGTCCTCGGCCCGACGACCGAGCTGCAGCGGCGGCTCGAGTCCTCCCCGCCCGACGAGGTCATCCTGGCCATGCCGTCGGCGTCGGGCGCGGTGCGCCAGCGGGTCGTCGACGTCTGCCGACGTCTGCACGTGCCGGTGAAGACGCTGCCGGGCGTGAACGAGCTGCTGAACGGCGACCTGAACCTGCTCACGCAGCTCCGCGCCGTGCAGGTCGAGGACGTCCTCGGCCGTGAGGCGGTCCGCCTCGACCTGGCGGAGATCGGCGGCTACCTGACCGGGAAGGTCGTGCTCGTGACCGGCGCGGGCGGGTCGATCGGCTCGGAGCTCTGCCGGCAGATCGCCCGGCTCCACCCGGCGCGGCTCGTGCTCGTCGACCACGCCGAGAACAACCTCTTCACCGTCGAGCGCGAGCTCTTCGAGCGGGGCACACCGGGCGTCGTGCCGATCATCGGCGACGTGAAGGACCGACAACGGATGGCCGCGGTGCTCGCGGAGCACCGGCCGCAGGTCCTGTTCCACGCCGCGGCCTACAAGCACGTCCCGCTGATGGAGTCGAACCCCGCCGCCGCCATCGCGAACAACGCGCTCGCGACGCGCGACCTCGCCCACGCGGCGCGCGAGGCGGGGGTCGAGCGCTTCGTGCTCGTGTCGACCGACAAGGCCGTCGACGCCCAGACCGTGATGGGAGCCTCGAAGGCGCTCTCCGAATGGGTCGTCGAGGCGGCGGCCCAGGAGCCGGGCT
>CADCWC010000148.1 GCA_902806305.1 uncultured Thermoleophilia bacterium
CGCTGCCGGCCGTGCGTCCGGTCGGGCGGTGGCTCAGGCCGCCGTGCCGCCGACGGGTGCATCCTCGGGACGGACCTTCCCGTCCGCATGCCGCGAGCTGCGGAGGTCGGCCTTGTACGTCTCGGCCTGCTGCTCGAGCCGTCTGATGAGCAGGTTCGGTGTGAGCCCGAAGACGGCGGCCACGACGAGGCCGAGACTGTTCCGGTCCAGGGAGTAGACGTCTGCGAGCGACGGCAGGTTGACCACGCCGTCCGCCGTCGCGGCGCCGGCCAGCGCGGCGGTGAGGTAGACGCCGGCGACGCCCGCGACGCCCGAGAAGAGCGGCGTATGGATGAGGCGGGCGAACGACAGCCCGTAGTCCTCCTCGCCCACCGTCTCCCGCTCCGACGCCGTGCCGAGCCGACGGAAGAGCCCGACCACGGCGGCCACGAGGTAGAAGGCGGCCACCGCCACGACGTTCTCCTCGGTGAGGCGGCCCGAGAGCAAGGCCAGTCCGAACAGCAGGTACGTCAGCGTGCCCGTCGCGACCACGGCGAGCGACAGCTGCAGCCGGGCCCGGACGATACCCTCACGGCGGTCGTCGCGGAACTCGTTGACGCTGCGACGGATGCCGCGGAGAAGGCCGCGCAGCAGCTCGAGCTGATCGTCGGTCAGGACCGTCGGGCGCCGGCCGTTCTGCCCCTGCAGCGCGAGCGTGCGTCCGGCCGCCCCGAGGGTGTCAGCAGGCGGGGCCTTCACCGGGCCGCAGGCGCCGGGGAGGTAGCGCGCGGCCTCGGGGCTGAGCTGCTCCGCGGCCGCCTTCGCCTGGCAGAACAGCTCGTCGGCCTCCGGAATACGCGAACCCTTGACCCGGCGCGCGTCGTGGAGCGCCTCGCGGGCGAGCTTCGGGCGATCCATCGTCTCGAAGAGCGCCTCCTCGGCGCGGTGGAGCCGCCGCCAGAGGTGGACGTAGCTCGTGCCGTACGCCCATCCGACGGCCGGCCCCCGCGGCGCGAGCGAGGCCCGGACGCAGTTCAGGTGCGCCTCGGCCTCCTCGTGACATGACGTTCCCGCCGTGTCGCGCCTGCGCGCCGCGTCCAGGGTCGCCAGCTCGTTCTCGAGCGCACCGTAGACCAGGCCGTTCGCGCCGCGGGCCGTCGTGAAGCTGCGACCGAGGAACGCGAGCACGGCCCACAGGATCAGTGCGACGACGGTCGCCGCGGCGAACGCCTCACCGCCCGTCTCGATGCTCCGGCCGACGGCGCTCGGGCGCCACAGGACGAAGACGACCGCCGCGACGCTGCCGATGCCGGGCACGACGACGGCCATCAGGAGGAGCGGAGCCGCGATCGATCCGCGGTCCGCCGGCGCGCGACGGAGCTCGAGGGCCTCGCACTCGTCGGCCGAATGGGGACGGGTGTGCGGCGGCCTGTCCGGCGCGCGGGCCGGCGCCGCATCGCGCCGGCGTCCGACCGTCGCGGTCGACGTGTCGGTTCGGGATCCGTTGCGGGCGACGCTCATCGCTGCTCCTCCCTCTGCTGCTCCTCCTCAGGAGAGCGACCCGGGCGCGCCGTGATACCGCGTGGCACCCGCGGCCGTCCGACCGCGCGGCAGGCCGGGTGCGCAGGGGCGTCCCGCCGCATCACGGTCGAGACGGCGCCGCGGTCCGCCCGCGGACGTCGGCGCCGGTCAGTCGTCGCGCCGGGCTCGGTGCTCACGGCCGGAGGGACGCTCCGGCAGCCGCGGTGGACGCCGCCGCGCGTCGTCGACGCGGGTCGGAGCTAGAGCGCCTTCTGCACCTTGCCGCCCTTGAGGCAGCGGGTGCAGACGTACGTGCGCTTGGCCACGCCGTTCAGCAGGATGCGGATGTGCTGCAGGTTCGGATCGAACCGTCGCTTGGTGGCCACCATCGAATGGCTCCGGTTGTTGCCGAACGACGGCTTCCGCCCGCACTGGGAACAGACTCTGGACACGCCCGCAGTATGCTTGACCGCCCCGGGGTCCGCAAACCGCACCCCTCGCCGTGCCTGCCGACGCTTCCACCGACCTCTCCCCGTCCGCCGCGGGTGCCGACACGTGGACGGGCGTGCCCGGACGCGTCAGGATCGGCGACGACGTGGTGGCGCAGGTCGTCGGGCTGACGGTTCTCGAGTGCTACGGCGTGGTCGGGATGGCCGCGAAGCGCCTCGTCGACGGCGTGGCGAAGCTGCTCGGGCGGGAGACGCAGACGATGGGGGTCGTCGTGACGCGCGGCGCCGCCGACCTGGTGGCCGTCGAGCTCTACGTCGTCATGGAGCACGGGCTGAACCTGGCGGAGGTGGCCGACAACCTCCGCGCTCGCGTCACCTACCAGGTCGAGCGCCTGACCGGCCTCGCCGTGTCGTCGCTCGAGATCCACATCCAGGGCGTGCGAAGGACCGAGGGGTGACCGAGGCGGAGCTGCTCGACCGTCTCCGCGCCGTCGTCGCCGGCGCGGCGGCCGCGCTCGAGGCCGCGCGCGACCGGATCGACGACCTGAACGTCTACCCG
>CADCWC010000149.1 GCA_902806305.1 uncultured Thermoleophilia bacterium
CCGGGGCCAGATCGGCGGTGCACTGCACGCGCGAGTCGTGGCCGCCGATCGCGCGGGCGATGATCCGGGCCAGGGTCGTCTTGCCGACGCCCGGCACGTCCTCGATCAGCAGGTGCCCGTCGGCGAGGAGGGCGGCGAGGGCCAGCCGGCCGGGCTGGTCGACCTCGACCATCGCGCCCCGGATGCAGGCCAGCAGCGCCCGGCCCTGCTCCCGCGCCCGCAGGACCGCCAGGGAGGAGAGCTCGTCGATCACCCTCTCCCTATCGGCTGCGCGGGCGCGGAGCCTTACGCACCCGTCGGCCCGGCGTGGAGATCGTCAGAGGACGGTCAGCCGGCGGGAGATCCGGGCCACCGGATCGCGCGGGCGCATCGCCTCCAACCGGGCGGCCACCTCCGAGATGGCGTAGCTCGCGGGCGACTCGTGATCGACCGTGAAGTGCGGGACGCCGTCGTCCCCGCCCTCGCGCAGCGCCGGCTCGAGCGGGATCTCGCCCAGGAGCGGCACGCCCAGGCGCTCGGCCAGGTCGCTGCCGCCGCCGGTCCCGAACACGTCGTCGCGCTCGCCGCAGCACGGGCAGACCCGGTAGGACATGTTCTCGATCACGCCCGCCACGGTCATCTTCGTGTGAGCCGCGACGGCGGCCGCCCGCTCGGCGACGCGCTGGGCGGCGGCCTGCGGCGTGGTCACGATCAGCGCCTCGGCGCGAGGGAGCAGCTGGGCCAGCGAGATGGCGACGTCGCCCGTGCCGGGCGGCATGTCGACGAGCAGGTAGTCGAGCGAGCCCCAGTGCACGTCGCTCATGAACTGCTCGAGGGCCTTGTGCAGCATCGGACCACGCCACATGACGGCGCCGCCCTCGTCGAGGAAGAAGCCGATCGACATGACCTTCAGGTCGTGCGCGACGGGCGGCACGATCATGCGGTCGACCGTCACCGGGCGCTGGTGCACGCCGAGCATGCCGGGGATCGAGAACCCGTAGATGTCGGCGTCGATCACGCCGACCTCGCGGCCCATCGCGCGCAGGGCGAGGGCCAGGTTGACGGTCACGGACGACTTGCCGACCCCGCCCTTGCCCGAGGCGATCGCGAGCACCCGGGTCCGCTCGTCGACGGAGACGCCCTTCGAGCGCGGCGTCTGGCCGCCACGCAGCCGGGTCGAGAGCTCCGCCCGCTCCTCGGGCGTCATGTGCGTGAAGGCCACCGCGACGTCGCGGACGCCTGGCACGCGACCGACCTCGGTCGCGACGTCGTCGCGGATCTTCGCCTTCAGCGGACACCCCGCGACCGTCAGCGCGATGCCGACGGTGACGTCGCCGTCGGCCGAGACGTCGATCTCCCGGACCATGCGCAGCTCGACGACGTCGCGCCGCAGCTCGGGGTCGATGACGCGCCGGAGGGCCTCGCGGATGGCGTCGTCGGTGGGCATGGGGCCATGGTACCGGACGCCGGGCGGCCGGCCCCTCAGGACGACGGGCGCAGGCGGTGGAAGACGAAGCCGTCGACGGTCTTCGGGTAGAAGTAGGTCGACTTCTGGGGCATCGTCTCGCCGGCCTCGACGACGGCCTCGACCGCCTCGATCGGCGGCGCGCGCAGGATCACGGCCACCGTGCCGGCCACGGCGGCGAGGCGGGCGGCGTCCTCGGCGCGATGGGCGTACCGGAGGCGGTCGGTGTGGGCCACGTCCGCGGCCGGCAGTCCGAGCACCGGGCCGAGGACGAGCGTCTCGACCACCGCCACGTCCAGCGTGCGCGTGGCCTCCGACGCGTCGGGCAGCGCCGACCGCATCGGCTCGGCATCCTCGAGCAGGCAGAGGAGGGCGGGCTTCGCAGGGCCACGCCAGATCCCGAACGCGGGGACGTCACGCGTCGCGGCGAGCGCCTCGACGAGGTCGCCCACGTCGCCCGCGATCTCCGAGACGGTCAGCCCCTGCTCCCGCAGCGCGCGGGCCAGGTTCGCCTCGACGGCCGGTTCGAGGCCCGACACCACGCGATGGGTCGGGAAGATCGTCAGACCCTCGGCCTCCGCGTTGACGAGGTACATCATCGTCCACTCGGCGCCGTCGTCCTCGCGCCCCTCGGACTCGGCGCGGTAGGCGAGCGCCGTCTCGTAGCGGTGGTGGCCGTCCGCGATCAGGAGCGGCGAGCCCGCGAGCGCCTCGCGGACGGCCGCGTGGTCGCCGGGCAGGCGCCAGAGGCGGTGCCGCGTCCCCTCGGGATCGGTCACGTCGACGTCGGGCGGGCCGCTCCTCGCCGCGCGCAGCGCCGTCTCGGCCCGCCCCTCCGGGTCGCGGTAGAGCGCGAAGACCGGCGAGAGCTGGGCCTCCGTGGCGCGCAGGAGCCGCAGCCGGCCCTCCTTCGGCGCGGCGTGGGTCCGCTCGTGGGGGCGGACGACGCGGGCCTCGTAGGGCTCGACCCGGACGAGGCCGATGAAGCCGTCACGGCGGCGCGGCACGCCGTCCGGTCCGGTGTACTCCTGCTCCACCCAGTACAGGCTCGGCTCGTCGTCC
>CADCWC010000150.1 GCA_902806305.1 uncultured Thermoleophilia bacterium
GTCTCCCGCCCGCCCGTGGCGACCTCCTGCACGAGCGCCGGTGCGTCGGGGCGGACCAGGCGCTCGCCGATGCCCCGCGCCTCGGCGACGCTCCCCGCGAAGCGGGGCTCGACGCGCTCGGAGCCCGCACCGACGGCCCGCCACGACCGGACCGGCTTGACGACCACGACGCCGCCGAGCTCGGCGGCCGCCGTCTCCACCTCGTCGGCGTCCCGGGCGGGCAGCGAGCGGGGCGCCGGGATGCCGAGCGTCGCCGCGACGGCGATCGTGCGAGCCTTGTCGATGGCCACGTCGACCGCGGCCGGTGACCCGACGGCCGGCACGGCGAACCGCGACACGGCGTCACGCCGGCCGTGGAGCACGGCCAGATCCGCATCGATGGACGTCAGCACGACCCCCGCTCCGGACCGCTCCAGGCGGTCGAGGACCGCGGCCACGTAGGCCTCGAAGTCACCGTCCGGCTCGGGCAGGACGAAGCGCGCCGTCGCGTGCCGTGTGCGCAGGCCGGGCGCGGCGGGGTCGCGCGCGGCGACCGCCACCCGGTGTCCCGCCCGGCCCAGGCTCCGGGTCAGACAGAGCCCCGCGCGCGTGTCGAGGTCGAGCACGAGCGCGTCCGAGGGGCGTGCCACCCACCGCACTATAGTGAGGTGGAGTGCGGACCCTGGACGTGGCCATCGTGGGGGCGGGCCCCTTCGGACTCTCGGTGGCGGCGCACCTCCGCGGCCGTCGCGCGGTCCGCGTCCACGGGGTGCCGCTCAAGACCTGGCGGACCTGCATGCCCGCCGACATGCTGCTGCGGTCGGACTGGGACCACACGAGCCTGTCGGCCCCCGGCGGGGCCGGGTCGCTCGACGCGTGGGCCCGCGCCACGGGCGCCGAGCGCCGGGAGCCGATCCCCCTCGACCTCTTCCTGCGCTACGGCCGCTGGTTCGAGGACCGCTTCGTGCCCGATGTGCACGAGGCCGAGGTGGAGCGCGTGGAGGCCGCCCGCGACGGCCTCGTCGTGACCACGGCGGACGGCGGGCGCGTGCTGGCGCGGCACGTCGTCGCGGCCGTCGGCGTGCTCCCGTTCCCCCGCGTGCCGGAGCCGTTCCGCCGCTGCGAGGACGACACGCGGATCGACTACGCGGTCGGCGGGCGCGAGCTCGCCGACGTGCAGGGCCTCCGCGTAGCGGTCGTCGGTGGTGGGCAGAACGCGCTCGAGTCGGCCGTGCTGGCCGCCGACGCCGGTGCGACCTCCGTCGACCTCGTCGTCCGCTCGGCCGTCCGCTGGTTCCGCTCGCGGGAGCCGTCCGCCCAGCGCTCGGCCGTCGGCGGACGGCTGTACCGGCTCGCCTATCCGATCGTCGGGTTCGGACCGCCGCCGATCAACCGGCTGGTCCTGGCGCCGGACCTCTGGTCGCACCTGCCGAAACCGCTCGCCGGGCGCCTGAGCCGCCGCATCCTTCGGTCCGGCGGATCGCCGTGGATCCGCGAGCGCCTCGACGACCGCGTGCGACTCCACGAGGGCCGCGAGGTGCTCGCGGTCGAGCCGACCGCCGACGGCGTCCGCCTCCGCCTCTCGGACGGCACGGTCCGGGACGTCGAGCGGGTCGTCGTGGCGGCCGGCTTCCGCTTCCATCTCGACGGGATGCGCTTCCTGGACGAGCGCCTCCGACGCTCGCTGCGAGCGGTCGACGGGCTGCCCGTCCTCGACCGGACCTTCCGGACCTCGGAGCCGCGCCTGTCCCTCGTCGGCTTCGCCGCCGAGCACCGGTTCGGACCCCTCTCGCGGTACGTCGAGGGAACCCACTTCACGGCCCGCCGCGTGGCCGGGGCGCTCGCGTGAGCGCGGCGCCCGGCCCCCACCGGTTCCGTCACCCGCTCCCCGCGGACCTCCTCGGCTGGGACCGCCTGGCCGAGCTCCTGGACGAGGCGCCGGCCGACCGGGTCGACGTGCTCGATGCCGACCGGACGACGCGGCGCGACGGTCCCCGGGCGACGCGGCAGGTGACGGGCGATCTGCGCACGTTCATGCTGGAGTCGCGCGTCCAGCTGCAGATCGGCCGGCTCGAGCTCTTCACCACCGCCTTCGACGGCGCCCGCGACGCGGTGCTCGCGGCCGCGGCGGTCGAGGGCCCGCTCCTCGACGTCCGCCTGGCGGTGCGGCTGTTCAGCCCCGGCACGCTGCTCGCCTTCCACGCCCACGGCGAGGCGCCCGTCGACACCGTGCTCGGCGGCCGGTGCACGTGGCACGTCTGGCCGCCGACGACGCTCTCCCAGGTCGAGCAGGAGTCGCTGCACCGCGGCGGCCAGTTCACGCTCGCGCCTCGTGCGGGCAGCGCGGAGGCCATCACGGTGCACGCCGGCGAGGCGCTCGCCCTGCCGGGTCGCTGGCCGCATTGGGTCGAGCACCACGGTCCCGAGCCGACCGTCACGTTCGAGGTCGAGTACTGGACGCCCGCCTCGGCGCGCGAACGGAAGCTCCACGACGTCAACTGGGCGCTCCGTCGCCTCGGGCC
>CADCWC010000151.1 GCA_902806305.1 uncultured Thermoleophilia bacterium
GCGACCGCCGCGCCCGCCGCGGCCAGCGCCGCGGCCGCGGCCAGAGCTGCACCGCCCGCGCCGACCACGAGCGAGTCGAGTGCGAGGGCGTCCTCCCCGCCGACGGCCCGGAGGCCGTCGGTGACGGCCGCCCCGTCGGTCGAGTCGCCGAGCAGCGAGCCGTCGCCCGCCACCGTCAGCGTGTTCACGGACCCGCACGCCTCGGCCACGGACGACAGGGCGTCGCACCGCTCCGCCACGGCCTCCTTGTGCGGAATGGTCACGTTGGCGCCGACGAACCCGAGGGCGATCAGGCCCGCGAGCGCGGCGTCGAGCCGCTCGGCGCGGACGCGCAGCGGGACGTAGACCAGGTCGAGGCCCGCGGCCGCGAAGGCGGCGTTCTGCATGGGCGGCGACAGGGAGTGCGACACCGGGTCGCCGATCAGTCCCACGAGCCGCGTCGTCCCGCGGACGACGGGCCCGCCCGTGCCGGTCACGGGGCCGGATTCGCCTGCTGGTAGGCCGTGAACTCGTCGAAGGAGTCGGTGAAGAAGTGCCGGCGCTGCTTGTCGCCGGGGATCGCCACGTAGTACAGGACGTCCGTCCGGGCGGGCTTCGTCGCCGCACGCAGCGACTTGGCGCCCGGGTTCGCGATCGGCGTGGGCGGCAGGCCCGGTCGCAGACGGGTGTTGTACGGCGTGTCCGCCCGGAGCTCGGGGGCGGTCGGCTCCCGCCAGGCCCCGATCTCGTACTGGGTCGTGGCGTCGATGCCGAGCGTCATGCCCTGCGCCAGACGGTTGTAGATCACGGCCGCGATCTTCGGCCGGTCGACGTCGGCGGCCGCCTCGCGCTCGATCAGCGAGGCGATCTTGAGCACGTCGTAGCGGGTGAGCTGCTTCGAGCGGGCATAGCGCAGGTCGAGCGCCGCGAACTGGTCGCGGAACGCGGCGACCTGCCGGGTCACGAGATCGCCCGCGGTCGCCGGCTTCGGCAGCTCGTACGTGGCCGGGAAGAGGAAGCCCTCCATCGTCGACGCCTTCTCGCCCTTGGCCAGGAAGCCCCGCGGGGGTCGAGCCTTGGCCACGGCCCGCCGGTAGGCCGCCGGGTTGATGCCGACCTTGCGGACGGCCGGGGCGATGTCGCGGATCGCGAAGCCCTCGGGGATCGTCAGCTTCACGACGGGCGCCGCGGCGGGCGTCGTCTCCTGGCGCTCCTCCTCGGCCGGGGCGGCGACGTCGGCCTCGTCGCCGAAGAGCGCGTCGTTCGCGCGCTGCAGCACCGTGACGAGGACCGCCAGCGCGCCCAGCAGCGCGGCGACGGCCAGGATCCGGCGGATCAGGTGGAGGTCGCGCGGCGGTCCAGGAAGCCCTGGAGCAGGACGGCCGCGGCGCGGCTGTCGGTCGAGGACGTCGTCCAGCGTGAAGCGGCCCGCTCCGCGAGCTTCGTCGTGAAGCGTTCGTCCTCGGTCTGGATCGGTATCGGGCATGTGGACCTGAGTCGTCCGACGAAGCTCTCGGTGGCCCGCGCTTGCCGACCCGAACGGCCGGAGGGCGTGTGCGGCAGCCCGACGAGGATCAGCGTGGGACGTTCGCGCTCCACGATAGCGAGGAGGGCGGCGAGCCCGGCCGGAGCGCCGACCCGCTCCACCGGCTCGAGCGGGCGCGCGAGCGTCTCGGACGGGTCCGAGACGGCCACGCCCGTGCGCCGCGACCCGTAGTCGAGCGCGAGCACCGTCACCCGTCGAGGCGCCCCGCGATGTAGTCGCGGGCGGCGGTCAGCGCCTCGGGGAGGCGGTCCGGGTCCTTGCCACCCGCCTGCGCCATCGTCGGGCGTCCGCCGCCGCCGCCGCCGACGAGCGGCGCCGCGGCGCCGATCACGTCGGCCGCCGACACGCCCGCGGCCACGGCCTCAGGCGTCGCGCCCGCCACGAGGTGCGCCCGGCCGCCGGCGCGGGAGGCGAGCAGCACGACGGAGCCGCCGAGCTTCCCGCGCAGCCGGTCCGAGAGCCCGCGCAGGTCGCCGGGCGGCGTCTCCCCCGCTTCGGCCACCAGCACGGAGATGGGACCGTGGCGCTCGGCCTGGTCGAGCAGGGCCTGCAACGAGACGCCCGCCGCACCGTCGCCGCCGCCAGCTCTGGCGGCCGCCTCGAGCTCGCGGATCCGCGTCCGGAGGCGCGCGACGGCGTCGGGGAGGCCCTCCGGCTCGGTCCGGAGGTCGCGGGCCACGGCGGCGGCGGCCCGTTCGCGACTGCGCAGGAGGTCGAGCGCCGCAGCGCCCGTCAGGGCCTCGATCCGGCGCACGCCCTGCCCGACCGACGACTCGTGGACGATCTTGAACGGCCCCACCTCGGCCGTCGACCGCGCGTGCGTGCCGCCGCAGAGCTCGCGCGAGTAGTCGTCGATCTCGACCACGCGCACCACGTCGCCGTACTTCTCGCCGAACAGCATGGTCGCCCCGAGGCGCCGCGCCTCGTCCTGGTCCGTCTCGAAGATCCGCACGGGCCGCGTCTCGACGACGAGCCGGTTGACCTCGTCCTCGACGTCCTGCAGCTCCGCGGCGGTCAGGGGCTCCCCGTGGCTGAAGTCGAAGCGCAGCTTGTCCGGCCGCACCGCGGAGCCCCGCTGGCGCACGTGGTCGCCCAGCCGGCGCTGCAGCGCGCGGTGCAGCAGGTGGGTGCCCGTGTGGTTCGCGACGGTCGGACGCCGCCGATCGGCGGCGACGCGGGCTCGCACGGGCTCGCCACCGGCGAGCGTGCCGCGTTCGGGCGTGACGAGGAGCGCCTGGTCTGCGTCGAAGCGGAAGACCTCGTCGACGGCGGCGCGCCCGCCTCCCCACTCGATCGAGCCCGTGTCGGCCACCTGCCCGCCGCCCTCGGCGTAGAACGGCGACGTCCGGAGCTTGACGAGGAGCCGGCCCTCGTCGACCGGCTCGACGGCGTCGGCCGTCGTCTCGACGTCGAGGCGGTCGTAGCCGACGAACTCCGTCACGAAGCCGGCCTCCCGGGCGAAGGCCCCGGCCCGCTCGCGCAGACTGCCCGCCCCGCGCCGGCCGGCGGTCCGGGCGCGCGTCCGCTGCTCCTCCATCAGCACCGCGAAGCCGGCCTCGTCGAGGGCCAGGTCATGTCCGGCGGCGATCTCGGCCGTGACCTCCACGGGGAAGCCGTGCGTGTCGTGGAGGCGGAACGCGTCGGCCGCGGGTATCTCGACGCCCCCCGTCGAGCGGACGCGGGCGATCACGTCGTCGAGCAGCGCGAGGCCGGTCTCGAGCGTGCGCGCGAAGCGCTCCTCCTCGGCCGTCAGCAGCGCGGCGACCTCCGCCCGCTGCGTCTCGAGCTCGGGGTACGCAGCGCCGAGCTGGTCGACGACGAGCCCCTGCAGGCGGGCCAGGAACGGCGTGGCGAGGCCGATCTGCCTGCCCTGGATGACCGCGCGGCGGACGACCCGGCGGAGGATGTAGCCGCGGCCCTCGTTGGACGGCGTGACGCCGTCCGCCGCCAGCATCGTCATGGCGCGTCCGTGGTCGCACAGGACCCGCAGGGCCTTCGTCTCGCCCCCGCCGTTCACGTACCGCGCACCGCTCCACCCCTCGAGCGCCGAGATCAGCGCCACGAACCCGTCCGTCTCGTACACGGAGTGCACGTCCTGCAGCAGCGCCGCGACGCGCTCGACCCCGGAGCCCGTGTCGATGGACGGCCGAGGCAGCGGCGAGAGCGTGCCGTCCTCCGCCCGGTCGTACTGCATGAACACGAGGTTCCAGAACTCGAGGAAGCGGTCGCAGTCGCAGCCCGGCGCACACGTCGTCTCGGTCGGCGCCGTGCCGACGGGTCGGCCGCAGCCGTGCTCCGCGCCACGGTCGTAGTAGAGCTCCGAGCACGGGCCGCACGGGCCGGTCGGCCCGGCCTGCCAGAAGTTGTGCTCCCGGCCCAGGCGCACGATCCGCTCGGCCGGGACGCCGACGTCGAGCCAGAGGGCGACGGCCTCCTCGTCGGCGGGAACGCCCTCCTCACCGGCGAAGACGGACGCCCACACGCGGGCCTCGTCCATGCGCCAGCCCTGCGTCACGAGCTCCCACGCGTAGCCGACGGCGCCCTCCTTGAAGTAGTCGCCGAACGAGAAGTTGCCCATCATCTCGAACAGCGTCAGGTGGCGGGCCGTCGCGCCGACCTCGTCGATGTCCGTCGAGCGGAAGCACTTCTGGACCGAGGTGACGCGGGGCGCGGGCGGCGTCTCGAGCCCCAGGAAGTACGGCTTGAAGGGCTGCATCCCGGCCGTCGTCAGGAGCACCGAGGCGTCGAGCGACGACGGCACGAGCGAGGCCGACGGCACGACGGCGTGGTCGCGGGCCGCGAAGAACTCGCGGAAGCTGGAGCGGATCTCGTCGGAGCGCATGGCAAGCCGCAGTGTACGGCGGCGGTGCGGACCGCCCGGACGGCGTGTGCGGTCCCGGTCGAACCCGCCGCCGAGCGGGTACCATGGGGACGGATGCTCGACGACGACACCTTCCACCGCCTCGGACACGCCGAGCGCCCGTCCATGCAGATCGACCCGCTCGACGACCACCTGACGATCGAGCCGACCTCGGACGAGCACGAGACGCGGGGCGGGCTCATCATCCCGTCCTCGGCGGAGGTGCCGGTGCGCAGCGGCGTCGTCCTGGCCGTCGGCGACGACGTGCAGGGCGTCGCGCCGGGCGACAAGGTGCTCTTCCCGCGGGCGGCGGGGCTCGAGGTCCGGCTGGGCGGCGAGCCGGTGCTGATCGTGCGGCGAGGCGACCTGGTCGCCCGCTACGTCGACTGACGCGCCGCCCGGGATCCGAACAGAACCGTCAGAGATCCCTCACAGGTCCGGTGGATGCTGGTGCCTCGAGCCCACGAGGAGGCCCCGTGAGACCGCACCAGCTGCTGCCCGTCCTGGCCCTGACGGTCGCCGGCGTCGCGCCGCCGTCCGCCGACGCCGCGGCCGCCGGCCCGGCCGTCGGACCGCGGGCGGTCGGCTACGCCTTCAGCGGACGGCTCCTCGCCGATCCGCCCGCGGGTGCGAACGCCCTCACGCTGCGCGTCGCGGGCGGGAACCGCGTCGCCCTGCGCGCCCTGCTCGGGCGCCGACCCGTGCAGGCCTTCCGGGTCGACCGCGACACCCGCTACCTGCGCTGGGCCGACGGCATCCCGGCGATCGTCACGCTCGACGACCTGCGCGCCGGCGATCGTCTCACGATCCGCGTGCGGGCCGGGGCACGGGTCGCGCTCGCCTCCGTCCTCAGCCGACCGGCGGCGAGCGTGGCGGAGCACGACGCGGACCGGACGCGGCCGGCAGGCGTCGTCTGGGTGTTCCGGGGCCAGGCCACGACCGCCGCCGCGGACGGGCACCTCGGCCTCCGGGTCACGGGCGGCAACCGACGGGCGTTGCGCAGCCTGCTCGGCGAGTCGGCGGTTCGCACGTTCACCTACGGCGCCGACACGGTCTTCCTGCGCTGGTCGCGCGGCCTGCCGCATGTCGTGGCACCCCCCGCGATCGGGCTCGGCGACCAGGTCACGATCCGACTGCACGCGCCGCGTCGTACGGCCCTCGCGGCGCTCGAGGCGCTGCCCGCCACGCGGATGGCCGAACACGACCGGTCGCAGCGGCCTGCTCGTCGCTGACGGCCGTCGGGGCGTCGCGGCGAGCGGTCGAGGGGGATCAGGCCGGCGCAGGAACGCCGTCGGCGTGCTCCTGCAGCCACGTCAGCAGCGCGTCGACCGGCATCGGGCGAGCGAGCCCGAAGCCCTGCGCCTGGTCGCAGCCGAGCGCGTCGAGCATGTCGCGGACCACGTCGTCCTCGACGCCCTCGCCCACGACCTGCATGCCCATCGTGTGGCCGAGGTCGATGGCGGAGCGCACGATCGACACGTCCCGCTGGTCGTCCGCCATGTCGCGGATGAACGAGCGGTCGATCTTCAGGGACCGGGCCGGGAGCCGCTTCAGGTAGGCGAGCGACGAGTAGCCCGTGCCGAAGTCGTCGATCGCGCATCCCACGCCGAGCGTCGCGAGCTGCTCGATCATGGCGATCGTCGCCTCGGGGTCGTCCATCACGGCGCTCTCGGTGATCTCGAGGTCGAGCCCGGACGGGTCCGTGCCCGCCAAGCGCATCGCCTGCTCGATCAGCGCGGGCAGCTCGGGATCGTGCAGGTCGTGGGCGGACAGGTTCACCGCCACGCCGATCCCGAAGCCCGCCTCCCACCAGCGCCTGCTCTCCGTGAGCGCCATGCGCAGGACGAGCTGGGACAGGGCGCGGATCGAGCCGGTCCGCTCGGCCAGCGGCACGAAGTGCTCGGGCGAGAGCGGCCCCCGGATCTCGTGGTTCCAGCGCACGAGCGCCTCGACGCCCGCCACCCGTCCGGAGCGCAGATCGAGCTTCGGCTGGTAGACGAGCGAGAGCTGCTCGGACTCGATCGCAGCGCGCAGCTCGGCGGCCAGGTCGAGCAGGAGGTACTCGTCCTCGTCCCGGCTCGCGTCGTAGAGGACGTGCCCGGTTCCCATGCGCTTCGCGCGGTACATCGCCACGTCCGCGCGGCGGAACAGCGTCGCGGCGTCGTCGCCGTGACCGGGGAAGAGCGCGATGCCGATCGAGGCCTCGAGCCGCAGCGAGGCGCCGCCGATGACGAGCGGCTCCCGCACCGCCTCGACCAGCTTCCGGGCGACCCGCTCGGCGTATTCGCCGCCGCGGACCGCGGGCAGGATCACGGCGAACTCGTCGCCGCCGAGCCGCCCGGCCGTGTCCGAGGCGCGGAGCCGTGAGCCGATCCGCTCGGCGGCGTGCCGCAGGGCCGCGTCCCCGGCCTCGTGCCCGAAGGAGTCGTTCACCTCCTTGAAGCGGTTCAGGTCGACGAGCAGCAGCGCGACGCAGTCGCCGGCCCGACGTCCGGCGGCGAGCGCCACCTCCAGCCGGTCCTCGATCAGGAGCCGGTTCGCGAGGCCGGTCAACGGGTCGCGGAGCGACTGCCGGCGGGCGTGGTCCTCGTCGAGGCGACGCCCGATCGCGATCGAGGCCAGGTTGGTGCTCCGATGCACGAGCGCCATGCCACGGTCGTCGAGCGTCAACGGCTCGTCGTGCCGGATCGTCAGCTCGCCGACGACCCCGATGCGGCCGGTGGACGGGATCGGGACGGAGAGCCGGTGGGGCGTGTCGGCAGCCGCGTCCGAGGCCTCGACCGCCACGGCGCGGCCGGCCGCGGGCGAGTAGCTCTCGGTCAGCGGACCGTTCGGGCCGGCCACCGCGATCAGCCGGAGGGGCCCGTTCGCGGCCGCGTGCGGCTCGGCCGCCTCGACGCCGGGGAGGCCGCGGGCGTCGGGTCGGCCGTCGAGTCCCTGCTCCTCGTCGACCATGGCCACCGTGACGGTGCCCCCGGTGCGACTCGCCACGAGGGTGGCGAGAGCGGTCATGCTCTCCGGGACCGGAGCGCCCATCGCGATCAGCTCGAGCACGTGGGTCTGGTCGGCGAGCAGCTGCTCGGCCTCGCGGCGCGCCGTGATGTCGAACAGCGTCCCGGTGTTGCCGACGACCTGACCGTCGATGCCGTACTCGAGGTGCGCGCGCAGCTCCATCCAGCGGAACTGCCCGTCGACCGTCAGGTACCGCGTCTCGTGGTGGCAGTACGGGGCGCCGCCCGAGATGACCCCCACGAACATCGCGATGGTCGCCTCGCGCTCGTCGGGATGGACGAACTCGAGGAAGTTCCGGCCGAGCGTCTCCTCGACGGAGAAGCCGAGCAGGTTCGTCCACGCCCGGTTCAGGTACGTCCAGTTCCCTGCCGCGTCCGTCTGGAAGACGATCTCGTGCAGCCGGTCGACGACGCCTTCCGGCCCGTCGCGGAGGTCGCGGGCGGCCGCCGACAGCGATCGGAGTCCGTGCCGGGGATGCTGCTGACGGTCGCGCACGATGCTTGGTGGAGCCGGAGAGGCAGCGTGACGGACACGCCGCCGCCAGCCCCATCCCTCACCATACCCGTCGCGCAACGGCCTGAACAGTGCTCATAAAACACTTGCATCCAGGGTTGCAAGGCGTATGTTCGGTGAGGTCCCCGAAAGAAGGACAGGCCCCCATGTCCACGATTCGCCGACCCACCCTGCTCCGTCACATCCGCCGCGTGACCGTCGTCATGGTCGTTCTGGCCGCCGTCGTCCCGAGTGCGGCGTTCGCCACCGACGAGCCGTCGACGACCCTGATCCCTCCACCCGGGACGCTCGTAGGCATGCCGATCGAGCCCTATCCGACGGACTACGACATCTGCAAGAAGGGCGACGTCCGCTGCGTGGACCGCGTCATCGCCGAGATGACCCGCCGGCTCGACTACGAGGCAGAGCGCTGCTCGCACGACACGGCGTTCACGCTGCAGTACCTCCGGACGACGGAGTCCTACCGTCACCACGTCCAGGACCCGCGCTTCTTCGAGGACAACGCGTTCGTCAACCACGAGGACGCCGTCTTCGCCTCGTACTACTGGCAGGCGCAGGACAACTTCCGACGCGGCCGGCTCGACCTGGTGCCGGCGGCGTGGAGGGTCGCGTTCGACGCCGCCGCCCGGCGGGCGATCAGCGCCTCTGGGAACATCCTGCTCGGCGTCAACGCGCACGTGAACCGCGACCTGCCGTTCGTGCTCGAGCAGATCGGCATCGTGGGGGCCGACGGGCGCAGCCGGAAGCACGACCACGACAAGGTGAACAAGATCTTCCCGCGGGCGCAGCCGATCGTCACCGCGGAGATGGCCCGACGGTTCGACCCCACCTTCGACGACGGGAACTTCACCTTCACGTTCGCGGACGACCAGGCGACGATCGATCTGATCGCCTCGTGGCGCGAGCTGGCCTGGCGGAACGCCGAGCGGCTCGTCGCCGCGCCGACGTCCGCCGCGCGAGCGCTCGTGGCCCAGCAGATCGAGGACGCCGCGGCCGCGAAGGCGCGGACCTTCGTGGCGATGACCGCCTACGGGCCGTTCAGCTCGAGCCGCGACCGAGACGCGTGGTGCGCCGACCACGGCGTCGAGTGATGACGCTCCGACCGCTCTAACGCAGGCCGGTCAGGAGCGCCGCGAACCGGCGCACGTCCACGTTGCCGCCGGAGAGCGTGACCCCGACCCGGAGGCCGCGGCCGTCTACCCGGCCGGCGAGCAGTGCCGCGAGCGCGCAGGCGCCGCTCGGCTCGACGACGAGCTTCGTCCGCTCGAACAGGAAGCGCATGGCGGCGACGATCTCGTCGTCGCTCGCCACGGTCACCTCGTCGACGAGGCTCGAGATCACGGCGAACGTGTGGCGTCCGGGCGCGTTGGTCTGCTGGCCGTCGGCGATCGTGCGGGGCGTCGCGATCGTCACCGGCCGACCCGCGGCGAGCGACTGACGCACGTCGTCGCCCGCCTCGGGCTCGACACCCACGACGCGGGCGGCGGCCGCCAGCGCCTCGGCGGCCGTGGCGCAGCCCG
>CADCWC010000152.1 GCA_902806305.1 uncultured Thermoleophilia bacterium
GCTGAAGCCAGTGGTCCGCGACGCCGGGCGGATGGACCCTTCCGCAGCCCGACGCACCCCCCGACGTCCGGGTGACGTCGAACTGGCGCGGCCGGAACTCGGGCGTCAGCGCCAGGCCAGCGCGGCGGCCTCGGCCCTCGTGTGCGCGCCGAGCTTCGTCGAGACGTTCACCAGGTGGGTTCGGACGGTGGCCGGCGAGACGACGAGGCGCGCGGCGATCTCGGCGTTCGTGAGGCCCTCGCGAACCGCGGACAGGATCTCCAGTTCACGCGGCGTCAGACCGGCCGCGCGCTGCCGACGCCGCACCGCATCGGCGACCTCGATCGGTCGGCACAGGTACGGCCGCACCGTCTCCAGGATCGCCCGCTGCCGCTCGCCGAACGGCCGGCCTTCGGCCTCCGTGTTGAACATGATGGAGCGGCGGGCGCCGTCCGGGCGGTCCGGCAGCGTCACCATCGCCTGCAGGAGCCGGTCGGCAGGGATCACCCACTCGCGGAAGAACGCGTTCCGGCGCAGCGTGCGGCGCGTCGTCACATCCCACAGGAGCCGTACGCCGACCCGCGGCGCGGCGGTGATCGGGTAGGCCGGGATCAGGTCCCAGAAGACATCCTGCCAGGGGCCGTCCTCCCACGGGTCCTCGGCCATCGCCACGGACTGCTCGATCAGGATCCCCTGCGCCGGCGGCCGAGGCTCCACGATGTAGTCGGTCCAGACCGCGTCGACAACCGTCTGCAGCGCGGACAGGAGCTCCAGGCTGAAGGTGTCGGCCTCGGGGTCGTAGCCGATCGAGCCGACGACGTCGAGCAGGCCGTGCAGGTCCCGCCTACCGAGCGGTGCCACGCGGCGATGATACGCCGCCGATCGCGCGAACGCACGCGCCGCGACCACCTCCGACATCGGCGCTCGTGCCGGCGGGGACCGGCGCCCGTCCGGCGGCCCGTACGACCGTGAGCGCGAGCCTCAGTCCCTGTAGGGGTCACGCACCTCGGCGCCCGCCATGACGACCCCGACCGGCCGGAGGAGGTGCCGGATGGCCAGTGTGTCGCTATGGGCGTCGAGGACGTTCCGCAGGGGCCGGTACACGTGCGGGGACTCGTCGACGTCGCCCCCGCGCACCACGACGCCGAACGTCTCCGTCCGCTCGCGCATCATCGCCGGGGTGACCCGGCCGGGACGTCGGACACGGCCGTGCTTCGGGCGGCTGCCCCTGGCCTGGGAGCGGGACATGACCCGTCCCGCTCCGTGGACGGTGGACCGGAGGGCGGCCTTCGACTCCTCCGTGTCGACGCCCTCGACCACGGCGGCGATGTCGCCCATCGAGCCGCCCACGAAGCCGAGCTGACCCGGGAACGCCGGCGTGGCGCCCTTGCGCACGACCCAGACCTTCCGACCGTCGTGCTCCTCCTCCCAGGCGAAGTTGTGGTGGTTGTGGACCGTGAGCGTCGCCTCGGCCCCGAGCAGACCGAGCACCTTCGCGACGACGTGCTCGCGGCCCGCGTAGGCGTACTCGCCCGCGAGTCGCATGGCCGCCACGTAGCTCTCGAACAGCGTCGGCTCGCGGCCGTGGTCGATCAGGGCCGGCGTCTCCTGCGGCGTCCCACCCTTCACGCCCTCGCCCCACCGGCCGGTCCGCGCCAGGTTGATGAAGCCGCTCGCGGTCCTGTGGCCGAGGCCGCGGGAGCCGAAGTGGCAGGCGACCCACACGGGGTCGCCCTCGGCCGGTCCATGGTCGGACCGCTGCTCCACCAGGACGTCGACGTAGTGGTTGCCCGAGCCGACGGTGCCGAGCTGCCTCCGGGCCGTGTCTCTGAGGTGGCGGAGCTCCCGGATCTCCGTCCAGACGGCGGCGTCGAACAGGGGGTGGTCGACGAGCTCGTCGTTGCGCCCGCCGAGCCCGAAGCTCACCCGTCGCGCGATCTCGTCCACGAGGCGCTCGACCTCGCCCGCGATCTCCCCCCGCACCCGGTCCGTCCGGACGGCCATCACGCCGCAGCCGATGTCGAAGCCGACGCCCGTGGGGGAGACCATGTCCTCGTAGGCGATGACGCCGCCGATCGGCTGCGAGTAGCCGAGGTGGTGGTCGGCCATGAGCGCGGTCGCCCGGACGCGCCCCACCTCGGCGCAGGTCCGCATCTGCTCGACCGCTCCGGGGTCGGGCGTGCCCCAGACGTTGATGCCCTCGACACGCTGGTACACGGCTCCGAGCCTAACGGTCTCGAGCCGCTCCGGGTGCGCCGGTCGTGCGTGCCGTTTCGCGCGCCGGCGACGGGGGAGACGGTTCGGCGAAACTTGGCAGCGATGCAGGGAGTAGATGCGTGGGACTTCTCGACAACATCCTCGGCAGCGGCGGCGATCGCCAGGGCCTGGACGACTTCGTCAACCGGTACGAGCAGGGCGCGCCCTACGACGGCATCTCGGACGACGAGGCGCTCTCGCAGCACGACCGGTTCGCGCAGCACCTCTCGGACGACGAGTACCGCGAGCACGCGGAGCAGGCCGTCTCCAGGCTCGGGCCGGACGAGCAGCAGCAGCTCGGGTCGTTCCTCTCCGGCCGCGCGCAGCAGCAGGGCGTCGACGTCGGCGGCCTGCTCGGCGGCGGCGGCCTCGGCGGGATGCTCGGCGGCGGCGGTGGCGGTGGCATGAACCCGGCGGCGCTCGCGATGCTGATGAGCGGTCTGAACGGGCACGGCGGCCAGCGAGGCTTCGGGAACATCCTCGGCGGTGGTGGCGGTGGGGCCCTGGGCAATCCGGTGGCCTAGGCCGCACTCGCCGGGGTGGCCGCGATGGCGGCCCGCCGCATGATGTCGCGCTGATACCGGACGGTGCCGCCGGCTCAGGCCGGCGGCACCAGATCCTCGAGCAGCGTGCGGATCGAGGGCGCGTCGTGGGCCATCTGCCAGGCGTCGGCGGCGGACACGAGCACCAGCTCGAGGCTCGGCACGACGAGGATGTACTGGCCACCCCAGCCGCCCGCGAAGTACGCCGACCGCCCGGCCACCGGCCCGACCCACCAGCCGTAGCCGTAGCCCGTCTCCTCAGGCGGCCCTCCGGCGCTGTGCGCCCGTGTGGCCGCCCTCACCCAGTCCTCGTCGACGATGCGGCGGCCTCGACCGACGCCGCCCGCGAGGAACAGCTCGCCGAGCCGGGCGGCGTCACGGGGGGCCAGACGCAGGTCCGTCGATCCCACGGTGTGCCCCTCCGGATCGGCGGGCCAGTCGTGCCGACCGATGCCGAGCGGCCCGAACAGGTGCTCGGCGGCCGCATCGGCGACCGTCCGGCCGAGGGCGCGCTGCACCATCACGGCTGCTACGTGCGTGAGCCCGTTGTCGTAGCCGAACGTCTCGCCCGGCTCTCCGACCAGCGGGGAGTCGAGGGTCGCCTCCACCCAGGGCCGGTCCTGGTAGAAGAGCCCGTCCATGTCCCACCGCGGCCCGACGTCGAGCCCCGCGGTCATCGTCAGCAGATGCTCGAGGGTGATCCGGCGACGTGGGTCATCGGGGCGCCACGGGACCTCGAGGACGTCGTCGACCCGCGTGGTGAGCGCCAGCGCACCCGCGCGGACGGCGACCGCCGCCACCGTGGCCGTGAAGCTCTTCGTGACGGAGTACAGGCTGCAGAGGTTGCCGGGCCACGTGCCGCCGTACGCACCGACGAACACGTCGCGACCGCCCTGCACGACGACCACACCGCGGACGTGCCGCAGGCGCGGGTCCGTGCGGACCAGGCGGTCGACGCCGGCCACGCGCTCCTCGTCGACCGGCGGGATCGCCGGGGTCACGAGCGCGCCGCGGACGACGGTACGACGCGCATCGGCAGAGGCGATCGGCGGGGCCGCCCCTGACGGGAACCCGGGTCACCACCGAACGGCACCCCACCGACCGTCGTCAGCGTCGCCGTCCCCTCGATCGACCAAACCACCACGGCGCAGATGTATCAGGTGCATCGACCAGCGTGCGACGGTGCGTCACGAGCGTGCGGCTCGGCCTGCTCGATGCGCGAAGGCCCGCTGTGGCCCTCGGGGTGGGGATGGTCCTCAGGAACGCCCGCACCTTCCGGCCCGTGAGCCGTTCGACCGGCTCGCAGAACTCCTGCACGGTCGCGTACCGGAACACCATCCGGATGTCGTGGAGGCGCTGGTGCTCGCCCATCGCCACCAGGTTCCGCTGCGCCGGGTCAGCGTGTCGCCGCCCCAGCCTCGTGGCCGCCGCTCGCTCCAGGCCGGCGTGCGCGCCGAGAGAGAAGAGAGAAGGTGCCCCAAGGTCCAGGCCACCGCGTGGACTGGGCCTGCGGGACCAGTCGACCGGTCGACCGCCGAGGCGAAACGACGCTCGGAGCGGGCGGCCGGGGCCCTTCGCCGTCCCCTGCGACAGTCCTTCCGACCGCTCGCCTAGACTGCCTCCGCCGGTCCTCCGACCGGCCTCCCGCCATGTTCGAAATCGGACCCGCACTCCGCCAAGCCCGCGAGCGTCGACGCCTCGGTCTCGACCAGGCCGAGGCCGAGACGAAGGTCCGGGCCCGCTACCTGCGCGCGCTGGAGGAGGAGGACTTCGACCTCATCCCGGGGCCCGCGTACGTCAAGGGGTTCCTCCGCACCTACGCCGACTACCTCGACCTCGACGGGCGCCTGTTCGTGGAGGAGTACAACTGCCGCTTCGTGGACCCCCGGCTCGAGGACGAGCTGCTGTTCCCACGCACGCGGGCCATGCCGCCGCGGCCGCGTCGACGGGCCAAGCGCGAGGCCGACCTCATCCTCGTCGTGCTGGCCGCGATCGTGGCGCTGACGGTGATCGTCGCGATCGGCTGGACCTACGCCGACGACCCGGGGCGGCCGACGGCCGCGTTCCTGCCCGCGACCACCGCCGCCGAGCGGGCGTCCTCGCTCGTCGACCCGCGCATCGAGGGCGCGCGGGACACGCAGGCGCAGTCGCGACAGGCGGCGAAGGCGGCCGCGCCGCGCAAGCCGGTGCGGCTCCTGGCGCGCACCACGGCCCCGTGCTGGCTGAAGATCTGGCGCGGTCGCGACCAGTCGGGCGAGGCCGTCTACGTCGGGACCCTCGACCCCGCGGGCCCGGACGGCGGCACGACGAAGCTCCTGCGCTCGCCGACCGGCTTCACCGTCCAGATCGGCAACGCGGGCGCGCTCGAGCTCGTCGTCAACGGCCGACCCCAGAGCCTCGGCTCCCGGAACCTCCTGTTCTACGTCGCGCCCGACGGCACGGTGACGCCCGCCTGATGGCGGACGCGACCGTGGCCGCCGCAGAGGCGCCGGCGGCCGCCGCCGCGAGGCGACCCCGGGCCGGGATCCTCGTCACGGGCTCCGAGCTCCTGCTCGGCCAGACGCAGGACCGGAACAGCGGCTGGCTCGCCGGGCGTCTCGACGAGCACGGCGTGCGTCTCGAGCGGGTGCTCACGGTCGACGACGACGGCGCGGGGATCGAGGAGGGACTCCGGGAGCTGCTCGACCGGGGCGTCGACCTGATCCTCACCTCAGGCGGGCTCGGGCCCACCCACGACGACCGAACCGTCGCCGCGGTCGCCGCCGTGGTCGGGCGTCGGCTCGTCGTCGACGAGCCGACGCTGCACCGCATCGACGAGATCACCGCCGCCTTCGCCGCGGGCCGCGGCCTCGACCCGGCCGCCTGGTCCCACGGCAACCGGAAGCAGGCCTCCGTGCCGGAGGGCGCGGCAGTGCTGCCGCCGGTCGGGACGGCGCCCGGCGTGGTCGTGTCCGTCGGCGAGCAGCGCGTCGTCGTTCTGCCCGGACCGCCCTCCGAGCTGCAGACGATGTGGGCGACGCTTCCCGCCCACCCGGACCTTGCGCACCTCCTCGGCGGGCCCGCGGGGCCTCGTCGGACGCTCCGCCTGTACGGCACGCCGGAGTCGCAGGTGGCCGACGTGTTCGCCGCGCTCGGTGGCGACGGGCACGGCACGGAGACCACCATCTGCGCCTCGCGCTCCGAGATCTCGGTCGTGATCCGGGACGCGGGCGGCGGCGAGGGCGCGGTCGGACACCTGGCGGACGGACTCGAGGCCCGACTCGGCGCGGCGGTCTACGCCACCGATCCACGCCCGCTGGAGAAGCTTCTCGTCGACCGGCTGCGCAGCGCACGGCTCACGTTGGCCACGGCCGAGTCCTGCACCGCGGGCCTCGTCGCGTCGCGCCTCGGCGCCGTGGCGGGCGTCTCCGACGTGCTGCTCGGCGGCGTCGTCAGCTACGCCGATGCCGTCAAGGCCGACCTGCTCGACGTCCCCACGGCGCTCCTCGAGCGCCACGGCGCGGTGTCGGCCGCCGTCGCCGCCGCGATGGCCGAGGGCGCCCGCCGCACCGTCGGGGCGGACCTCGCCGTGTCGGTCACAGGCATCGCGGGCCCCGGCGGCGCCACGCCTGGCAAGCCGGTCGGACTCGTCTTCCTGCACGCCGCGGGTCCCGACGGCGGGCGCGCGCTCGAGCGCCGTTTCCGCGGCGACCGGCAGACGGTCCGCGAGTGGTCCGCCACCGCCGCGCTGCACCTCGTGCGCGCCCTGGTCGAGGACGGGCCCGACCGGACGTGATCGGCGCGCCGGGCGTGCGCTCCGCGCGTCCTGTGCCCGCACGGCGGCCCCCATCCTCCGCGTCCGAAGCCGTCCGACGACCTTCCTATACTCGGTGGTCCGGCGTCCTTCGGGTTCGCCCACTCTCTCTCAGCAGCCTCGCCGCCCGGCGGGGAGGAGGATCGAATGGATCAGCGCCAGCAGGCCCTGGACTCCGCCATCGGCCAGATCGAGCGCCAGTTCGGCAAGGGCTCGATCATGCGGCTCGGCGACGAGTCGCACGTGCCGATCTCGGCGATCTCCACCGGCTGCCTCTCGCTCGACGTCGCACTCGGCGTCGGCGGTGTCCCCCGCGGGCGCATCGTCGAGATCTTCGGTCCCGAGTCGTCGGGCAAGACGACGCTCGTGTACCACATCATGGCCGAGGCCCAGAAGCGCGGCGGGCTGGCGGCGTTCATCGACGCCGAGCACGCCATGGACCCGATCTACGCGCGCAAGATCGGCCTGAACGTGGACGACCTGCTCGTCTCGCAGCCCGACAACGGCGAGCAGGCGCTCGAGATCGCCGAGATGCTGATCCGCTCCGGCGCGCTCGACGTGATCGCCGTCGACTCCGTGGCCGCGCTCGTGCCGAAGGCCGAGATCGAGGGCGAGATGGGCGACTCCTTCGTCGGCCTCCAGGCCCGGCTGATGAGCCAGGCGATGCGCAAGATCACGGGCGGACTGAACCGGACCGGCACCGTGGCCCTGTTCACGAACCAGCTGCGCGAGAAGATCGGCGTGATGTTCGGCTCGCCCGAGACCACGCCGGGCGGCCGGGCGCTGAAGTTCTACTCGTCGGTCCGGCTCGACATCCGCCGCATCGAGACGCTCAAGGAGGGCACGGAGGCGGTCGGCAACCGCGTGCGCGTGAAGGTGGTCAAGAACAAGGTCGCCGCGCCGTTCCGGCAGGCCGAGTTCGACATCGCGTACGGCGAGGGCATCTCGTGGGAGGGGTCCGTCCTCGACGTGGCGCTCGAGCACAAGATCGTCCAGAAGTCCGGCTCCTACTTCTCGTTCGACGACGAGCGCCTCGGCCAGGGCCGCACGAACGCCAAGGCGTTCCTGCGCGAGCACCCCGAGACGCTGGCCGCGATCCTGGCCCGGACCGTCGAGTTCACCGGCGTCACGTCAGGCGGCGGTCCGTCGGTCCCGGCCGACGCGCCCGCCGACGGCGCGCCCACCGGTGCTCTCGGCGACGCCACGCCGGCCGCCAACGCGAACGTCCCGCCGATGCCCGCCCGCGGCGCCCAGAACGGTCGCCCCAAGGCCGCCGCGGGCTGACCGCCGCCACCACGGTGTCCGAGATCACGCGCATCCGGCGCCGTCGCGGCGCCGGGCCGGCGCTGTTCGCCGTCGACCTCGACGGCGAGCCGTGGGTGACAGTCGACGAGGCGGCGCTGCTGCGGCTCGGCTGGCACGACGGCCTCGAGCTGGACGACGCCGCACGGCGACGCGGCGAGCACGCCGCACGGCTCGGGGCCACCGAGCGCCGCGCCGCTCGACTGCTCGCGGCACGGCCTCACGCCCGGCGGGAGTTGGAGGCGAAGCTGGCCCGGACCGCGGGCGGTGCCCCGGCGCGCGAGATCGTGCACCGTCTGAGCGAGCATGGGCTGCTCGACGACGAGGCCTACGCCCGTCGCGTCGCCTCCCGACGGCTCGCCCAGGGCTACGGTCCCGCCCGGATCGAGGCGGATCTGACCCGCGCGGGCGTCACGGCGACGCTCGTGCGCGACGTGCTCGGGGACCTCGGTCGGGAGGAGGTCCTCGACGCGGCGCGGCGCGTCGTCGGCCCCGATCCCGACGACGCGAGCTGGCGCCGGCTCGTCGGCCGCGGGTTCGACCCGGACCTCGTCGAGGACGTGCTCGGGGCGCCCTGAGCATGGTCGGCGACCGGGGGCGGCGTCGAGACCCTCAGGCCGGCCCGCACGCAGACGACGCGGCGTGGTGCCCGTTGCCCGGGAGGCGCCCACGCGCTACGCTCCCTGCGATCGACTTACCTTCTCCGGCGCGAAAGCGCCTGCACATCCCGGCTTTCTGACGCCGGACCAGACAGGTCGCCTCGGTGGCCCCGGTCGTCGGCGACGACCCCGGGGGTCCGGGCGACCATCCGACTCCCCGGGCGACCGGGGCAACGCGCGCATCGACCCGCGGCTCAGCCGACGGGTGAGGCACAAGAGAGGACAACGTGAACGCTTTCGTGGTGGTCGGGCTGTTGCTCGGGCTCGCGATCGGCGTCGCGCTGGGGTACGCCGTCCGCCGCCGGACGACCGAGCAGCAGGCGCAGGCGCGGCTCGAGGCCGCCGACCTCGCGCTCGCCGACGCCAGACGTGACGCGGACGCGATCCGCAAGGAGGCCGAGCTCGCAGCCAAGGAGCGGGCGCTCCAGGTCCGGGCCGAGAGCGAGGCGTCGCTCGACGAGCGGCGCCTGGAGCTCGCACGCCTGGAGGAGCGCCTCGGGACGCGGGAGTCGCAGATCGAGTCGCGCGCCGCGGACCTCGGGCGCCGCGAGGAGACGCTCGGCGTCCGCGAGCGGGAGCTGCGCGAGCTGCAGGACGTCGTCGCGTCGCAGCGTGACGCGCAGCGGACGGAGCTCGAGCGGGTGGCCCGGATGACGGCGGCCGAGGCGCGGCAGACGCTGCTCCACGACGTCGAGGAGGCGACCCGGCACGACATGGCGAAACTGGTCCGGCGCGTCGAGGAGGAGGCCCGCCACGAGTCGGACCGGC
>CADCWC010000153.1 GCA_902806305.1 uncultured Thermoleophilia bacterium
GGGCAGCGCTGCGGCCGGCCGTGACGCGCAGCGTGACGCGCTCCTTCCGCCCGAGCAGCCGCCGACCGCCTGCGGTGAAGCGCACGAGCGCACGTCCGCGACCGTCGCTGGTCACCCGCGCGACGCCCCGTGCGACGAGCCGTCCGTGCCAGCGCGCCGTCACGCCGACGCGGCCGGGACGCGCGCCCGTGAGGCGGACCACGACGCCGCGGACGAGCGCGGTCCGGAGCGACCGTCGCTGCACCGTCAGGCCGACCGCGCCGGGCGCCCCGGCCGCGTCGGGTGCCACGGTGCGGTCGCCCGCGACCCGGACGTCCTCGCAGTTCGTGTGCACGTCGACCCGGTCGACGAGCGCCTGATCGGTGCCCAGACCGCAGTCGATCGAGTCCCGCTCGCCGTCGCGCGCGTCGATGACGTCGTTGCCGCTGTGGATCGTGCACGTCAGTGCGTTGCACGTGTGGTCGGCGGTGTCGCCGTACAACGTGTCCGGTCCGGGACCCCCGGCGATCCGGTCGGCGCCCGCGTAGCCGCGGATCGTGTCGGCGCCCGCGCCGCCGTCGATGACGTCGTCGGCGTACGACGTGAAGATGGTGTCGTTCCCGCCCCGCCCCTCGACGGTCGTCGACTCGGCACCGACGTACAGCTCGTCATCCGCATCCGTGCCGACGTAGCGCCCGCCCGCAACCGTCCGGACGCGCTCGATGGCGCGCAGGTCGTCGTGCTCGCCGGCGAAGCCGTCGTCTCGCCCTGCGTCGAGCGAGACGGTGACCGGCCCACGGCCGTCGCGCCCGACACCGAGGTACTCGCCCTCGAGCGTGTCGGATCCCGGCCCGCCGTCGACCAGGTCGGGATCGACAGCCCCGTTGTCGTCGCCGAGGAGCGTGTCCCCGCCCGGTCCGCCGAGCACCTTGTCCGCCCCGGGACCGCCGCTGAGGCCGTCGTCACCGTCGCCGCCGTCGACGACGTCGTCGCCGCCGCGACCGTTGAGCGCGTCGTCACCGGCACCGCCCAGGAACGTCTCGTTGCCCCCGTCGAGCGACCCGAGCAGCACGTCGGCGCCATCGCCGCCGTCGATCGTGACCGGGACGCCGAGGGGCGTGTGGACGGTCGCGGCGTCGTTCCCGTCGCCGAGCAGCACGCGGAGGCCGGCGGACCCCACGACGCAGCGGGCCATGTAGGGGTCGTCCTCGACGGGCTCGCAGGCGCTCGGCACGGAGGTGATCGGATCGTCGAACCACGGAGCGATCCGGACGCGGCCGTCGCGCTCGACGCCCAGGTCGAGCCCGGTGGCCCCTCCACCGGTGACGACCACGACCGCGCCGTCCGCATCCGTGGCGATGGTCGCCGCCGAGGCGGCGGGCGCCGCGGCGAGGGCGAGGGCGAGGGCGAGCAGCGGCAGGATGGTGCGAGCGGAGCGGTGGCGGGGCATCGGACGTCTCCCTTCGAAGATTTGCACAGTGGATGTGGGCAAAGTACGGAGCGCCTGAGCGTTTGTCCAGTCTCGATGTGTAAAATGGCCGCATGGACGCGGTTCTCGCCCAGCCGACCCGGGCGCACCTCTTCAGGACGCTCCAGGCGCTGATGCGCCCGGCGAGCACGGAGGAGCTGGCCTCGGCGGTCGGCCTCCACAGGAACGGCGTGCGCACGCACCTCGCGCAGATGGCGGCGGCGGGAGTGATCCGCCGCGAGACCGTCCGGCACGGACGAGGGCGTCCGCGGGACGGCTGGACGGTGTCGGCTCGGCCGACGGCGTACGAGGACCTCGGCCGTTGGCTGGTGCAGGCGATCGAACCGTCGCCGGACGAGCTGGCCCGGGTCGAGGCGGCGGGACGGCGGGTCGGAGAGGAGCTCGCGCCACCGGACGGCGATCTCTACGGCGCCCTCGGCGCCCTCGGCTTCGACCCGGAGCTCGAGGAGCGGGAGGGGAGGACGTGCTACGTGCTCGGCAACTGCCCCTACCGCGACGCCGTCCGGGACAACCAGGCGGTGGTCTGCACGCTGCACCGCGGCCTCACGCGCGGCGTGCTCGACCGCACGTCACCTGGGTCGGAGCTCGTGGCGTTCGAGCCGAGAGATCCGTACACCGCCGGCTGCCGCATCGAGGTCGCGAGGTCCAGCGTGGGCGATGGGGACGCACCGCCCGCCGCGGGCACCCGTCGGGACGGCGGGCCCGCGGCGGACGCGTCCCCTCAGTCGTAGGTGGCGATCATCCGGACGTTGAGCGCCACCACGAGCACGCCCAGGACGGCGACGATGGCGAAGCCCGGCAGGAACGCCGACCACGCGAAGTCCTCGAGGATCAGCGAGCGCAGCGCCTCCATCACGTAGGTGACGGGGTTCAGGGAGGCGGCGATCTCCATCGGCCGGGTCAGGAGGTCGCGGGGGACGAAGTTCGGCGTGAGGAAGAGCAGCGGGAAGAACACGAGCCCGCCGGAGTTGGTCGCGGCCGCGCTGCGGGTCTTGAGCGCGATCAGCTGCATGAACCCGGCGAAGACCACCGCCCACATCGCGGTCAGCGCGATGAGCAGCACGAAGCCGGCCGGACCGCTCGCGATCGAGATCCCGAACGGCAGCGCGAGGAGCACGAGGAGGGTGGCGATGAGGACGCCCTTGACCGCCTCGGCGATCAGACGGCCGAGGACGATCGCCGTCCGGGAGACCGGCGCCGCCCGGAGCTTGTCGAAGTACCCGCCCTCGATGTCCTCGACGAGGAACAGCGCGGCCGTGCCGAAGGAGGCGGCGAGCAGCAGCGAGCTCGGCAGCTGGAAGGCCGCGTAGCTCTGCCCCTCCAGGAACGACGTCGACGACGCGGGGAAGATCTTGCCCGCCTGCCCGACGTTCACGACCAGGAAGAACAACGGGATGAAGAGCGTCGGGACCAGCGCCTCCGGGGTCCGACGGGCCTCGGTCAGCGCGCGCTGTCCGAGGATCAGGGCGTGACTCACAGCGACACCTCCTGCACGGCGCCCGCCTCGCGCGTGCGGGTGCGACCCGTGGCGTCGAGGAAGACGTCGTCCAGCGTCGGATCGTCGGTCAGCCCGCGGCGCGCCCGGAGCTCGGCCTTCAGCTCCTGTGGCGTGCCCTGCCGCACGATCCGTCCGTCGTCGATGATCGCGAGCCGATCGCAGAGCTGATCGGCCTCCTCGAGGTACTGGGTGGTCAGGAAGATCGTCGTGCGGCGGGCGTTGATCCGCCGCAGCTCCTCCCACACCGTCAGCCGGCTCGCGGGGTCGAGACCCGTGGTGGGCTCGTCGAGGAAGAGCACCTCGGGCTCGTGCACGAGCGCCGAGGCGAGGTCGAGCCGTCGCTTCATGCCGCCGGAGTAGCCCTTGATCCGACGGTCGGCCGCGTCGGTCAGCTCGACGAGCTCGAGCAGCTCCTGCGCGCGCTCCGCGGCCTCGCGGCGCGAGAGGTCGAACAGCCGCCCCTGGAGCACGAGCAGCTCCCGGCCCGTCTGGCGGGGGTCGAGCCCTGCCTCCTGGAGGGCGACGCCCATGCGGCGACGGGCGGCGTCCGGCTCCGCCGCGACGTCCACGCCCGCGACACGTGCCGTTCCGGCCGTGATCGAGAGCAGGGTGGTGAGCATTCGGACCGTCGTCGACTTGCCGGCGCCGTTCGGCCCGAGGAAGCCGAACACCTCGCCGGCGGCGACCCGGAGGTCCACGCCGCGCACCGCCTCGACGGTGCCCCCGCGGCTGTCGTACGTCTTGACGAGCCCCTCCGCCTCCACGGCGAACCCCACCTCGGGCCGACCGGGCGGGCCCTCGTCGGCATAGGTGGTGGCGGGCGGCGACGACCGCGCCGTCGAGGTGCTGTCTGCATCCATTCGAGCTCCTTCGGGATCGAGCGTTCGCCAGGTACGACCGTCGTGGCCCACCGAGGTCATCGGTCAGCGGCCCGATGCCGCGTCGTGACGGGCGTCGCGCCGGTCGTGTCCATGTGGAAGATTGGCGCGATGGACGACAAGGTCAACCTCGCCGAGAAGCTCGCCCGCCTCGACGTCCCGTTCAGCCCGGGGATCGTCGGCTACCTGAACGACTACAAGCTCGCGGTCGTCAAGGTGCTGGGCGAGTTCGTGTGGCACGCGCACGCGGAGACGGACGACTTCTTCCTGGTGCTCGGCGGGCGGCTGACGATCCAGCTGCGCGACCGCGACGTCGAGCTCGGACCGGGGGAGCTCTACGTCGTCCCCCGCGGCGTCGAGCACTGCCCGCGCGCCGACGTCGAGACCCACGTCCTGCTGATCGAGCCGAGCGGCACCCCCAACACCGGCGACGCCGGTGGTCCCCTGACGGCCCGCGAGGAGCACCTCTAGCGCCCCGAGGCGTCCGGGTCCGGGTCGCCGCCGCGTCGCTTGCCATCCGGTGCCGCGCCGGCTAGCGTTGCGCCCGGCGGGTTCCACGCCGAACCTCCTGACCGGGCATCCACGCCGCCCGGCACGCGGAGGCAAAGGGGACGTCAGCGCCTCGGGACGGTCGCCGGTCGATCCGTGCCTCGACGGCCGAGGCGACTCGTGGAGCGTGGGTCCCGAGTCGCGTCGGCCGAGGAGCCCGAGAGATGACCGACAAGAAGCAGCTGAAGGCGCGCGTCCGCGAGCGGATGGCGCGCACCGGCGAGCGCTACACGGCCGCCCGGCGCCACGTCGTCCGCGACGACGTCGCGCCGCTCCACGACGACGCGGGGTACGTCCTCCGCGGCGGGACGCACCCCGAGACAGCCGCGTTGACCAACGTCCTCGCCCATCACGGCGTCGTCGCCGCGTCCACGGGCCGGCCGCTGAGCGAGGCGCTGATCCTCGGGATCGGCGGTGGCCTCGGCGCGGGCTACATCCTGTGGGAGTGGCGGCAGCACGACGCCCGCATCCTCGTGCTCGGCTTCCGGAACAGCTGGCAGTACCCCGCCCGCTGGACGGCGAAGACGCTCGACCGCCTCGGGATCGCGGCCGAGACACACGAGACGAGCCGTGCGAAGGGCGCCGCGGCCCGACTTTCGGCGGCGCTCGCCACCGGGCGCCCCTCGCTCGTCTGGCCCGACCGCCGGCTGGTCGGCTACTGGCACCTGCCGCCGCATCTCGAGGCCCACGGTGGCGGGCCCGTCGTGGCTTACGCCGAGATCGACGGCGGTGTCCGCGTCGACGACCGCAACCTGCGGCCCCTGACCGTGCCACGACCGGTCCTGGACATGGCGCGCGGGCGCATCGTCTCCTACCGCAACCGCCTGGTCACGCCCCGGCCCGAGCCGGGGCCGATCGCCGACGCCGTGCTGCGGCGCGCGGTGACGGACGCGCTGCACGAAGGCGTGGCCCACCTCGGCGGCTCGTCCGACTCCTTCGCGCTGCCGGCGTGGGACAAGTGGCGGCGGCTGCTGACGGACACCCGGAACGCCAAGGGCTGGCCACGGGTCTTCTCGGACCGTCGCGGACTCGCGGGGGCACTGCTGTCGGTCTGGGAGGGCGCCGAGCCGCTCGGACACGCCGGCGGGAACCTGCGCGGGCTCTACGCCGACTTCCTCGAGGAGGCGGGGGCGCTGCTCGACAGTCCGTCCGTGGCAGGTCCGGCGGAGCGCTTCCGCGAGGCGGCCCGTCTCTGGCACGAGCTCGCCGGGACGGCCCTGCCCGCGAGCGCCCCGGACCTGGCGCGCCTCCGCGACCTGGACGCGGCGGTGCTGGGGACGGTCACGGCCGACGGCGATGCAGGGCGTCCGGAGGCGGCCGCGGCCGCCGCGGAGCTGTGGGACCTCTGCGCGCGGCTGGACCGCTCGGCGCCGCTCGACGGCGCCGAGATCGCCGGGCTCTTCACGGGGCTGTCGAGCTGCCTCGCGGAGATCGTGGCGGTCGAGCGGGCGGCGGTCGAGGCGCTCGGTCGCGCGTTGCCGGCCTGACCGGCCTGCCGTCGCCTGGCACCCTTCGCGGTGCGATGGCTCCGACCGGAACATCGGCGTGTCCCGGCTGCGGCGCCGTCCTGGCCGAGAGTGGGGGGGCGACGCATCGCTACCTGACGTCGTCGGCGGCCTGCTTCGCCGCCTACGGCGTCGTGTCGGCGCGCGCCTACGAGGATCCGGCGCGACGGCGGGTGCACCAGCTCGCGGTCGACGCCTGGGCGGTGCAGCATCCCGGCGCTCCGAGCCGGGTGACGGACCAGTCCGTCGCCCTGCACCTGATGACCCTGTACCTCTTCCTGGAGGAGGGCGTCGAGCCGGAGCAGGGCCCGGCGCTCCACCGGAGCATGGTCGCCCGACGGATCGCCTACGAGCACCTCGAGCCGCCGGCCGACCGTGGCGACGTGACGGTCGTGACGCCGGTGTCCGCGACGACGACGACCGAGCACATCGGCGCCGTCCGGCTGTGGGCGAAGTCGGCGTGGCGCGCCTGGTCGCCGCATCATCGGCAGGTGCGCGAGTGGGTCGACGCCTGGCGGGGCAGGGGGTCTCGCCCGCGAGGGTGATCGTCGCCGAGCGTCCGTCGCTCCCGACGCACGTTGACACCGACGGTCCGGCCGCGCGGCCGCTGCGGCGCTTCCGCCGGGCACAGCAGTGGCGTTCTATGGTGGTCCGGTGCCGACAGAGGTGCGCACGACGGACTACCACACGGCCGGCGAGCCGTTCAGGATCGTCCTCGACGGCGTCCCGCACATCCCCGGCGCCACGGTGCGCGAGCGGCGTGAGGCCGCGGCGGCGACCGAGGACGTGGACCGGGTGCGGCGCATGCTGTGCCACGAGCCGCGCGGCCACGCCGACATGTACGGGTGTTTCCTGGTGCCCCCGGACGACGACGGGGCGGCCCTGGGCGTGCTCTTCTGGCACAAGGACGGGTACTCGACCGCGTGCGGCCACGGGACGATCGCGCTCGGCGCCTGGGCGGTGGAGTCCGGCCGGGTCGAGGCGCCCGCCGACGGAGTCGTCGACGTGCGGATGGATGTCCCGTCCGGCCGGGTCGTCGCCCGCGTGCGCGTGGTCGACGGTGTCGTCCAGGACGTCGGCTTCCGGAACGTCCCGGCCCGCGTCGTGGCGCGCCGGATCCGCGCGGGCGACGTCGAGGTCGACGTGGCGTGGGGCGGCGCGCTCTACGCGTTCGTCCCGGCGGCGCGGCTCGGCCTGCGGGTCGTGCCTGACGATCTGCCGGCGCTGATCGCCGCCGGCCGGGCGATCAAGGCCGCGCTGGACGGGACCGAGGTCAGTCGGCACCCGGAGGACGACCGCCTGTCGGGCATCTACGGGACCGTCGTGCACGAGGACGCGGGCGGCCCGCTGGACCAGCGCAACGTCGCGATCTTCGCCGACGGCGAGGTCGACCGCTCACCGACCGGTTCGGCGACGTCGGCCCGGACGGCCTTGCTGGCCGACGACGGCGTGCTGGCCGACGGGCAGGTCTGGCGCAACGCCTCCATCGTGGGGACGAGGTTCGAGGCCCGGGTGCTCGGGCAGGCTGCGGACGGCGTGCTCACGGAGGTCACGGGAACCGCCTTCCGGACCGGCGAGCACCGCTTCCTGCTCGACCCACGCGACCCGCTCGGCACCGGCTTCGTGCTGCGATGACCGGCTGGTCCGGGTCGCCGCACCTCCCGGCACGAGCGGCCGCTCCGAGCCCGGGACCGCTTGTGCCGGTGTCGGCGTCATGGCCGCCGCAGCCCGTTCCCGCCTGCGGTCACGACCACCGCCGTCCCGGCGCTCGCGCTCGTACTCCTCGTCGTCGTCCGGGGACGCGACCTCGCACCCCGTCGTCGTCGTGGTGGTGGCTGTGGTCCTCGCCGGGGCGGTGCCGGCGGCCGTCCATCATGCCGAGGTGGTCGCCCACCGGGTCGGTGAGCCGTTCGGGTAGCTTGTCCTCGTGGTCCGACCGCCGACTGGTCGACGGCAATCGCCTGGGAGGAACCGCCCGTGGCTCGGCTTCTGCTCGCATATGACGGCTCCGAACCCGCGGACGCGGCGATCCGACAGGCGGCGGCGCTCATGCCACGGAGCGACGTGGTCGTCATGGTCGCGTTCGACCGGCCGCCCTCGCTGGCGCGTGCCCGTGGGACGGTGCCCGGCGACCTCATCGACCGCCGCACGGAGGAGGCACACGCAGCAGCCGTCGAGGAGGCCCGGCAGGTCGCTGACGCCGGGGTCGCCTTGGCGCGGGGACTGGGCCTGATCGCCGAGGCGGACGTCGTCGAGTCCTGGAGCGGCACCGCGGCCGCGCTGTCCGATGCGGCCGATCGCCACGGCTGCGACGTGCTCGTCTGCGGCACCCGCGGCCGCGGGGGGATGGCACGAGCGCTGCTCGGGTCGACATCGACCAGTCTTCTGCATCAGGCGAACGTCCCGGTGTTGGTTGCTCCCGGAACGCCGGACGATCCCAGCGGCCCGGTGGTCGTGGCCTACGACGGCTCCGACCATGCGCGCGAATCGGTCGCGGTCGTGGGACGGCTCTTCAGAGGCCGCGAGACGCGGATCGCCTACGCCTGGACGTCGCCATGGGATTCGACGCTGACCGGTCGGGCGCTCGCCGAGCTCCCCGGCCTGACCGGCGAGGTGGCCGGTGATGTCGAGGCCGCCGTCGTCGATGCCGCGCGCTCCGTCGCGGAGGACGGTGCCGAGTTGGCGCGGCAGCACGGGTTGGCCGCGCGGGCGACGCTCGTTTCGGCTCCGGCGGCTGCCTGGCGCGCACTGGCCGATCTTGCGACCCGCGAGCAGGCTGCCGTGCTCGTCGCCGGATCGCAGAGCCGCGGACGCATCGCCGCCGCGTTCCTCGGATCCGTCGCCTCGTCACTCGCGGCCAACGCGGACCGACCGACGCTGATCGTGCGACGGCCGCCCGCACAGGACGGCATCGACGACGCCTGACCGACGGCCGTCCTGTCAGCCGCCTCTACCGACGCGGTACTGATGGCGTGTCCGGTGTCGCGATCCCAGTGCTCTCATCGTCGGCTGGTTCGCCGCGGCGGCGACACGACGGAGCAGACGGCGCCGGGCGCGGGTGATCTCCCACATCGACGCCTCGTCCATCCCGTAGCGGTACTCGCGGTTCGGGCGGATCCCACCAGCGGGTCGGTCCCCGTCTTGTAGTCGCGGCGGTGGATGGTGGCCGCGCTGCGCGCCCGCAACGCGCCGTCCCGCAACCCCGGCTGGATCATGTCGCCGCAGCCGGTTCGAGATGGGCGGTCGAGAAGTCCCACGCGATGGTGGGCCAAGCCTACGCCTGCGGCTCGAGCCTGCGCCGCAGCAGCGAGCGCTCCGCGGGCGAGGGCGCGAGCTCGAGCGCCCGGGCGTCGGCCAGCCGGGCGCCGTCGGGGTCGCCCGCGCGGC
>CADCWC010000154.1 GCA_902806305.1 uncultured Thermoleophilia bacterium
GAGCGGCGGCTGCGCCGGATCGTCGCCGCGGCCGACGGACGCTTCGTGCGCATCGACATGGAGGACTCCTCGACGACGGACGCGACGCTCGCGATCCATCGCCGCCTCCGCGCCGACGGCGTCGGCCGGATCGGCGTCGTCCTCCAGGCCATGCTCCGCCGCTCGCTCGACGACGCCCGCCGGCTGCTCGAGCTCGGCCGGCCGGACGTCCGCGTCTGCAAGGGCATCTACGTCGAGCCCTACAGCGTCGCGTACACGGATCCGGAGCTGATCCGGCGCAACTTCGTCCTGCTCTGCGAGACGTTGCTCGAGGGGGACGGTCGCGTCGCCGCCGCAACCCATGACGAGCGCCTCGTCTACGAGGTCCGCCGCCTCGCCGAGCGTCTCGACCCGGCGGGGGAGCGACACGAGTTCCAGATGCTGCTCGGCGTCGAGCCGCCGCTGCGGGAGCTCCTGCTCACCGCCGGCGCCCGGCTGCGCATCTACGTGCCCTACGGCGCCGAGAGCCACGCCTACGCGCTCCGGCGGCTGCAGGAGAACCCGAAGGTGGCGCGCTACGTGCTCAAGGACCTGCGGCAGACGGCCGGCGAGCGACTGCTCCGCCGGCGCTGACGCGGCGACGGGCGCCTTCGGGCCGCACGCCCTGGCGATACGAACGTACGTTCGCTAGAGTGGTCCCATGAGCGATGCGGCGATGCGCTGGCAGCTGGCCGGGGAGGACGGTCAGACGTCGCTGCTCGAACCGCCCGGCGGCGCGGTGTCGCCTCGTCGGGACCTGCCGAGCGTCGAGTACCTGCACGTGCAGGCCAAGCGCATCATCAGCGCCGTGCCGCCGCGATCGCGGATGCCGTTCCGGTACACCATCAACGCCTACCGCGGCTGCACGCACGCGTGCACGTACTGCTTCGCCCGGCCGACGCACGTCTTCCTCGGGCTCGACGGGGGTCGGGACTTCGAGCGGCGGATCGTCGTCAAGGTCAACGCCGTCGAGCGGCTGCGCGCCGAGCTGGCCGATCCCCGCTGGACCGGCGAGCACATCGCCATGGGCACGAACACGGACCCCTACCAGCCGGCCGAGGGCCGCTACCGCCTGACGCGCGGGTTGGTCGAGGCACTCGGTGCCGCGGGCAATCCGTTCTCCATCCTCACGAAGTCGTCGATGATCCTGCGTGACCTCGACGTCCTCCAGGCGGCCGCCGCCCGGACGGCGGTGCGGGTCAACCTGTCGATCGGCACGCTCGACGAGGAGGCCTGGCGGCTCTCGGAGCCCGGCACGCCGCCACCCGCCCGCCGCCTGGAGGCGGTGCGGCGGCTGAACGAGGCGGGCATCGAGTGCGGGGTCCTCGTGGCGCCCGTGCTGCCCGGGCTGTCCGACGGGCCGGGGGTCGTCGAGCGGACGGTCGCCGCCTGCCTCGACGCGGGCGCGGCGTCCGTGTCGGCGATCCTGCTGCACCTCAGGCCGGGGGTGCGCGAGCTGTACATGCCGTGGCTCGAGGACGTGCGCCCCGACCTGCTCGACCGCTACGCCGAGCTCTACGCGCGCCCGGGTGGGTACGCCCCGAAGGCCGACCAGGAGGCGCTGACCCGCCGCGTGCACGCGGCGATCGAGCGCCATCCGCGTCCCGCACGCCCGGGCCGCTCCTGGAGGACCGGGCTCAGCGCCCAGGCGGCGCGAGGCCTGCCGTCGGCACCGCGAGGAGGAGTGACGCCGCTCGCGGCGGTGCCCGCCCAGCCGGCGCTCTTCCCCTGAGCGCGCCGTCCCGTCAGCGACCGACCAGCGAGGCTCGCGGTTCGGAACGGAAGCGCAGAAGGGCCGCCTGGACCGGCACGGCCAGGAACAGGCCGAGGACGTAGAGCAGGCCGGCCAGCACGTTCGTGAGGAGCGCCGCGAGCACCGCCCACCCGATCCCGACGTCGTACTGTGCGAAGCGTCGGAGGCCGTAGCGCAGGAGCACCGCGTGGAGGGCCAGGGTGGCCACCGTGAGGGCCACGAGTGCCCCGGCGTCGTCTGACAGCTCGTCACCGGTCCCGCCCTCGAGGTCGAACACGCGAGTCGCGGCGATCGTCAGGATCAGCGTGACGACCGTGACGCCGAAAGCTACGAGAACCGCCGGCCGCCACGCCACCCGGTGAGGGGGGAGCGGCGGATCGTCGTCGAGGTCGCGGAAGAGGGCGTCGTCGTCGCGGTCGTTCATCGTCCCCGCTCAGGCGGGCGTCGCCGTGGCCACACCGGTCGTGAAGCGCTCGAGCCGGGACCGCACGTCATCGGCCGCGCGCTCGAATGCCTCGTCGGTCAGGGACGGCACGAGCAGGTCCGCGTCCGGTTCGCGCTCGAGCTCGAGCCACGACCGGCAGCCGCCGTAGGCTGGAGAGGGGTCGAGCAGGAGCGGCTCGACGAGCGCCGAGGCGCGGAGCAGCAGCACGCGGAGCGGCTTTCGCGGCCGCCACCGGAGCCGCTCCTCGACAGACGACGAGGTCCAGAGATGCAGGTCTGCGAGCGCGTCGAGCGGCGCCGACTCGGTCAGCTCCCACGCCTCGACGACCGTGCAGCGGCAACGGATGGGGATACGCCCGTCGGCCGGTCGTGCCGCCTCGGAGCGGCCGAGCTCGTCGCGCCAGGCCGGCTTGACCTGGTCTGCCGTCTCGTGCTCCCACGTCGGGTAGAGCCACGGGTCGGCCCGCTCGACGGCGAAGTCCTTCTCGCGGATCCCGCCCTTGCGGATCGTGATGACCTGCTCGCCACGGGCGATCGCCTCCGCGGCGACGTGCCACTCCTTCAGTGCGAGCGTCACGGTCGGGTCACTGGGGCGCGCTCGGGTCGCCGAAGTCGCCCTTCGACGTGGTGTGGCCGAGACCCTCGAGCAGCGCGACCCGGTTGCGCGCGTACTGCCGCACCGGGTGGTCCTCCGGCAGGTGCGCGACCAGCCGCTCCACGCGCAGGCCGATCTGGTAGGCGAAGTGGGGGGTCGCGGGGCCGACCAGGAGGTCGATGTCGCGGGTCGTCGGCTCTCGCATCCGCGGCATTCTCCCACAGGGACGGCCCACGGCGGGCGGTGCTCGGGGGCGTCGCGGCCGAGCCGAGGAGCGCGCCGGCGCGGGCCGGTCGAGCGTCTAGAGTTCCGGCCGTGAACGCCGTCGGCGCCCGCTCTCTCCTCGTCGTCCGCCGCCGTCCGCGGTCGGCGCCCGTCGTGCCGGCGGGCTTCCCGCTCGCCGAGGCCGCCCGCACGGTCCTGGACGAGCTCGTGCCGACGTTCCACCACCGGACGATCGGCGCGCGCGCCGTGGCCGCGTCGTCGGCCGACGTGGCGGCGGCCATCCGCAGCGCCTCGCTGGACGACGCCCCCCTGGCCCGCGCCCTGCTCGCGGTCCGCACCCTCGGCCGGTCGCACGGAGTGCGCCCGCGGCCCTTCGGCGAGCAGCTCGGGCAGGCGCCCGGCTTCCTGCTCCTGGGCGGCGACGGGCGCGAGCTCGCCGTGGGCATGGTGGGGCAGCCCTGGCCGGGCGGTCGGGAACCCGTCGCGCCGCGCTCGCCCGAGGAGTTCCGGAGCCACGAGCCGGACGACGACGTCAAGGTCGGCATGTCGATCCGGTGCGCTCCGACGCGCTACGGGACGCTGCTCCTGACCGAGACGCGGATCGTGGTCGGGCCGCTGTCCGACGCGCCGTTCGCCCGGTACTGGCGCGTGGTGCGGCCGGGGTCCGAGCTCGTGCGCTCGTCGATGCTGGCCGCCATCGCGCGGCGTGCCGAGAACGGCGCCGGTCCGCGGTCCGCTCCGGTGGCACCCACCGTCGGTGCGGCCGAGGTCACGCCCGTCCGCTAGGAGCTCGGGTCGCACGCGTCCCGGACGGGGGATCTCGCCGCCACGGTCCTACAGGCTTCGGACCGTCCGGCCGATGCTTCGGACATGGACGCCGTCACGTCGACCCTGCAGGCGCAGTCCCGGACGGTGGCGACCGAGGTCTCGGCCCGCATGCTGCGCGCACAGCTCGACGACCAGCAGACCCGGGCGGCGCAGCTCCTGGCCGTCCTGCCGTCGGCGCCCTCGAGCGATCCGGGTCGCGGCGGCCGGGTCGATACCTACGCCTAGGCCGCGCCGCAGGCGCGGCAGCGCGGAGGTGACGTAGCCCCGCCTGCGCCGCGCGCCCGCTGGGGCTCTGCCCGCGCCGCGCCGCGACGCGGGAGACGCCGCAGGCCGAGTGCGCCCGGCGTGAAGGAGCGGACGCCGTCGCATGCGGCATCCTTCCCGCCGTGCTCCTGCTCCTCGACTTCGACGGCACCGTCGTCGACCACGACTGCCTGGCCACGATCGCCGAGCACTTCACGCCCGGCGTGTTCGCGGAGACCGAGGGAAAGCTCGACGCGGGCGAGCTCGGCCTCAACGAGGTCATCGCCCGGCAGTTCGCGGCCGTCGACGCAACCCTGGAGGAGCTGCTGCTGTTCCTGCGCGGCCTCGACGTCCGGGTCCGCGACGGCCTGCCCGAGCTCGTCGACTTCTGCCGGGAGCGCTACATCGACGTGACGGTGGTGTCGTCGGGCTTCGAGGAGCTGATCCACCCGATCCTGCTGGGCGCGGGACTCGACCTGCCGGTCGTCGCGAACCACGCGACCTTCGGCCGGGACGGCGCGAAGGTCACCTTCGTCGACCGGCCGATCTGCTCCGTGTGCGGCGACCGCTGCAAGCGTTCGGAGGTGACGGCGCGCAGGCACGGGCAGGCCGTGGCGTACGTCGGCGACGGCTTCTCCGACCGGTGTGCGGCGCAGGCTGCCGATCTGGCCTTCGCGCGGGACCGCCTCGCGCTCTACCTCGACGGCCTCGACGTGCCGTACACGCCGTTCCACGACTTCCACGACGTCCGCCGCGGTCTGGCCACCTACCTCGAGCCGACGCCCGGGCGGAGCGCCCGCCCCGCCTGACGGCGCGCCTCGCCGGGTTCAGCCGCCCGCGACGGCGGCCTGCCGCGGCGCGTCGATGCGGCGTTCGACGAGGTCGGCGAAGCGGTCGGCGAGCTCGCGCGCCGCCGCGACGTGGCCGTCGATCCGCTCGGCGGTCTCGCGCAGGAGCGCCGCCGGGCCACCGCCGTGCGCCTCGACGTCGTCGGGGGAGCCCGCAGCCCACCCCTCGACCGTGGGCCGATCGGCCTCGATGTGGAACTGGAGGCCCCAGGCGCTCGGGCCGACGCGGAAGGCGTGCTGCGCCCGGCTCGTGCGGCCGAGGACCGGCACGTCGGCGGGGAGATCGAAGCCGTAGTGGTGCCAGACCACGGCGCAGAACTCGTCGCCCAACCCGCCGAGCAGCGGGTCGTGGCGCGCCTCGGGCACGAGGCGGACGGTGAACCAGCCGATCTCGGGCCGCGGCATCCGCGCCGCGCCGCCGCCGACGACCTGGGCGAGCAGCTGACCGCCCAGGCAGATGCCGAGCGTCGGGAGCTCGAGGTCGAGCGCCTCGAGCAGGAGCGCGCGGTCGGCAGCAAGCCAGGGGTGCTCGCGGTCCTGGTCCGGGTGCGCCTCGCCGCCCAGGACGATCAGGCCGTCGTACCCCTCGAGGGTCGACGACGGCTCGGCCGTCCGGTTCGGGAACCACACCTCGAGGTCGGCGCCGCGCGCCCGGAGCGGGGCCTCGAGGCTGCCGAGACCGGCGGTGTCGTCGTGCTGGACGATGAGGAGACGCATGGACGGCACTGTAGACCGGGCGACGGCCGTGGCCCTTCGCGCCGCCCGGTCTTTCGGGTGGATCAGGCGGCGGCCGCCGCCTGATCGGCGATCTCCAGGATCTCGTCGATGATCGCGATGCCGTGCCGCGCCTCCTCCGGCGTGATCACGAGCGGCGGGACGACCATCATCACGTTCCAGTGGCAGAAGAGGTAGAGGCCGCGCTCCATGGCCGCCTTCTGCATCAGCGCGACCGGTCCGAGCGCCGCGCCCGACGCGTTGAACGGGACGAGCATCTCGCGGGTCTCGCGGCTCTTCACGAGCTCGACGCCCCAGAAGCAGCCGCGGCCGCGGACCTCGCCGATCGACGGGTGCCGATCCATCAGCGCGCGGAGCTCGGGACCGAACACCTCGTCGCCCATGCGGCGCGCGTGCTCGATGATGCCCTCCTCCTTGAAGGCCTCGATCGACGCCACCGCAGCCGCGCAGGCCAGCGGATGGCCCGAGTAGGTCAACCCGCCGCCGTAGGGCCGATCGCGGAAGGAGTCGGCCACCCGCTGCGAGATGATCGTGGCGCCGAGCGGCACGTAGCCCGAGTTGATGCCCTTGGCGCAGGCGATCAGATCGGGCGTCACGTCCCAGAGGTTGCACGCGAACCAGGCGCCGGCGCGGCCGAAGCCCGCCATCACCTCGTCGCAGATCAGCAGGATGCCGTGCCGGTCGCAGAGGGCGCGCACGCCCTGGAGGTAGCCGTCGGGCGGGACCAGGATGCCGTTCGTGCCGACGATCGTCTCGACGATGATCGCCGCGACGGTGTGCGGCCCCTCGTACGTGAGGAGCTCCTCGAGGTGCCCGAGCGCCCGTTCGCACTCCTCCGCCTCGTCGCGGGCGTGGAACGAGGAACGGTAGGTGTAGGGACCCGAGAAGCGCACGACGCCGGGGATGGCGGGCTCCGACTGCCAGCGACGTGGGTCGCCCGTGAGCGAGATCGCCCCGTGCGTGGCCCCGTGGTAGGACCGGTAGGCGGCGAAGATCTTGTGCCGCCCGGTGTGCCCGCGGGCCAGCCGGATGGCGTTCTCCGTGGCCTCGGCCCCGCCGTTCGTGAAGAACACCATGTCGAGATCGCCGGGCGCGAGCTCCGAGAGCAGCCGTGCCAGCTCCGAGCGCTTGTCGTTGGCGAAGCTCGGCGCGATCGTGCACAGCCGGTCGGCCTGGTCCTTGATCGCCTGCACGACCTTCGGATGCTGGTGGCCGATCGACGTGTTGACGAGCTGCGACGCGAAGTCGAGGTAGCGGTTCCCCTCGTAGTCCCAGAAGTGGCAGCCCTCGCCCCCGGCGACCGGAAGCGGGTTGATCTGGCCCTGGGCCGACCAGGAGTGGAAGACGTGCGCCCGGTCGTCGCGCCGGACCTGGTCCTCGGTGAGGTGCTCCGTCGTTGCCATCGTCACTGCTCCACGAAGAACTTGCCGGTCTCGCCCGCACTGTAGTACCGAGACGTGATCGTCTTCTTGCGGGTGTAGAACTCGATCGCGTCGGTGCCGTGCGCGTGCGTGTCGCCGAGGAACGAGTCCTTCCAGCCGGAGAAGGGGAAGAACGCGACCGGCGCCGCCACGCCGATGTTGACGCCGATCATGCCGACCTCGACGTCGTGCCGGTACTTGCGGACCGCCGCGCCGTTCTCCGTGAAGATCGACGTGCCGTTGCCGTAGCGGCTCGAGTTCACGAGGCCGATCGCCTCGTCGAGCGTGTCCACGTGCATGAGGCTGATGACGGGCCCGAAGATCTCCTCCCGTGCGACCTCCATCTCGGGCGTCACGTCGTCGAGGATCGTCGGCCCGACGAACGCGCCGTCCGGGTTCGCTCCCGGCTCGCGGCCGTCGACGACGAGCGTGGCGCCCTCCTCCACCCCCTTGTCGATCCAGCCGCGAACCCGGTCGCGCGCGTCGCAGGAGACGAGCGGGCCGACGGAGACGCCGTCCTCGAGCCCGTTCCCGACGCGCAGGCCCTTCGTGGCCTCGACGAGCCCGTCCCGCAGCGGCCCGTGGACGTCGCCCACGGTGACGACCACGGACCCCGCCATGCAACGCTGGCCCGCCGCCCCGAAGGCGCTCCCGACGATGCCGTCGACGGTCTTGTCGAGCACCGCGTCCGGCATGACGACCATGTGGTTCTTGGCCCCGCCGAGCGCCTGCACGCGCTTGCCGTTCGCGGCGGCGCGGCTGTAGACGTGCTTCGCGACCCTGGCCGAGCCGACGAACGAGACCGCGTCGATGCCGGGGTTGTCGAGGATCGCGTTGACGACGTCGGCGCCGCCGTTGACCAGGTTGATCACGCCGGGCGGGAAGATCCCCCGCTCCTCGAGCAGCTCGAAGACGCGCGTCTGCGTCAGCGGCACCTGCTCGGACGGCTTCAGGATGAACGTGTTGCCGGTGGCGACGGCGAAGGGCAGGAACCAGAACGGCACCATCGCCGGGAAGTTGAACGGCACGATGGCGGCGCAGACGCCGACCGGCTGGCGCACGGTCTCGGCGTCGATCGCCGTGGCGACGTTCTCCAGGTTGCGACCCTGCATGGTGGTGGGCGTGTGACACGCCGCCTCCACCATCTCGATCATGCGGCCGACCTCGGCCTTCGCGTCCGGGAGCGTCTTGCCCATTTCGGTCGTGACGATCCGGGCCAGCTCGTCCTGGTGGTCGACGAGCAGCTGGCGGACGTCGTAGAGCAGGCGGGACCGCGCGATCACCGACTTCGACCGCCAGGCCGGGAACGCCGCCCGGGCGGCGTCGACGGCGCGCTGGACGTCCTCGGCGCTCGAGAGCGGCACGCGCGCCAGGACCTCGGCGGTGGCCGGGTTCGTCACGTCGAGGTGCTCGGACGCGGACGACTCGACCCAGGCTCCGGCGACGAAGTTCTGGAGCGTGCGGGTCTCGACGTCGGAGGAGCGCGGAAGCGTGGCGCTCATGGGGGGGTCACCTCGGGATCGGGGACAGGGTCGGGCGGCCATCGTACCGCCGTCTCAGCCCGGATCCACCGTTCCGGCGTCCTGCCACGGTGCGTTCTCGCACGGGGCCATCGCCCGCGACCCCCGACCTGCGGCCGTGGGAGCGCCGCGGCCCGAACCCGGCCGGGAGCGGCCGAGGCGCCCTGAACTGCGTACCGGGGCCGACGACGGGTCGAGCCGGTCGACAGGCGGCCCGGCCATGTCAGAACAACGTCTCCTGGCCGGTCGTGCGTCCGGGTGCCGGGGCGACCGGCACGCCCGCCGCCTCGAGCAGGCCGCGGAGCAGGGCGGCGTTGTCCGGTGCCTGCCGGCCGCTGTTCGTGTTGAACATGGCGTAGACCGTGCGCGACGCGCGGCTCAGCTCGCGGAGCGGCTCGACCCACTCGGCCAGCTCGTGCTCGCCGTAGCGGTGGTCGAAGCGGAGGTCCGAGTGCGACCCGGTCGCGTTCCAGGTGGCGGCGTTCCGGCCGTGGAAGCGCACGTAGGCCGTCGCGCTCGTGGCCGCCACGACCGTCTCGACGACGTTCGGCGTCTCGACGCCGGGCGCGTGGAACGTCAC
>CADCWC010000155.1 GCA_902806305.1 uncultured Thermoleophilia bacterium
GTGACGCCGGACGGCGTGAGCAGCAGGCGCCGGGACAGGTCGAGCCGCCGCAGCCGCCGCTCCGGCGCCTCGGACAGCACGTGCAGCGCCTCGTAGTCGTTGATGGTCAGGCCGTGGGCCGTCTGCAGGCTCGCGCTGAGCAGACGTGTGGTCGAGGCGTGGGCGCGCAGGAGCCGCGTCCACGCCAGCACGGCGGGGCCTGTCGTCACTGCGTGATGAAGTACTTGCGTGCTCATGTAGTGCCTGCTATCGTTGCTTGCGTAGTCAATAGTACACGACGCAAGGACTCTTCATGAGCAGCACCGAGACCCTCACCCCCGTCGGCACCTGGCAGCTCGACCCGGTCCACTCGAGCATCACCTTCGAGGTGTCGTACCTCGCCGGGACCTTCAAGGGCTCGTTCCGCGACGTCTCGGGCACCCTCGAGGCCGGTGACGCCGGCGTGACGCTCGAGGGCGTGGCCAAGGTCGAGAGCGTCGACGTCAAGGACGTCAACCTGGCCGGCCACCTCCAGACCCCGGACTTCTTCGACGCCGAGACGTATCCCGAGCTCCGCTTCCGCGCCGAGGACGTCGATCTGACCGGCGGCTCCGCCACGGTCCGCGGGGAGATCACCATCAAGGGCGTCACCAGGCCGCTCGAGGCCGCCGGGACCGTGAGCGATCAGCTGACGGACGGCTACGGCCGGGAGCGCGTCGGCCTCGTCCTCAGCACGACCGTCGACCGGACCGACTTCGGGGTCAGCTGGAACATGCCGCTTCCGACCGGCAAGCAGGCGCTCGCCAACGAGGTCGTCATCAACGCCGACCTGCAGTTCGTCAAGGCGGAGTAGGTGAGGCTGCTCGGCATCAGCGGCAGCCTGCGCCGCGACTCCTGGAACACGAAGCTCCTGCACGCGGTCGGGGATCTCGTCGGGGACCGTGCCGAGTTCGAGGTCTGGGACGGCCTGAAGGCGCTGCCGCCCTATGACGAGGACGACGACGGCGAGGTGCCGGCGGCCGTCGCACGCCTCCGGGAGGCGATCGAGGACGCCGACGCCGTGCTGTTCGCGACCCCGGAGTACAACTCGTCGGTTCCGGGGCAGCTCAAGAACGCCCTCGACTGGATGTCACGACCGCTGCTCACCAGCCCGCTCCGCAACAAGCCCGTGGCGGTCGTCGGCGCCTCCACCGGCGCCTTCGGAGCGGTCTGGGCCCAGGCCGAGCTTCGCAAGGTGCTCGGCGCGATCGGTGCCCGGGTGCAGGAGAGCACCGTCGCGGTCGGTCACGCGCCCACGCGCTTCGACGCGGACGGGCGCCTCGTGGACGACGAGGTGCGCGACGAGATCGGCGCGTCCGTGGACGGCCTGCTCGGCGCGGCCCACGCCCGCCGTGAGGCCCTCGCGGCGCGTTCCTGACGCCGCGGCTCACCGCCCGTCCGGCTCGACCCGCCGGACGGGCGGCGCCCGTCCCGCCACAGCGTCGGCACTTCGGCGGCGGCGCGCCCGTGACGGTGGCTGTGTCGTCGCGGGCGGCTCGGTCACGGTCGACTGCTCGCCCTTCCTGTGGGGGACGAGGCGGTCGCGCCGCGTGACCGCCTCGGCGATCGGTGGGCCGGTCCCTCCCCGCGCGGTCGACCCGGACGGCGGCTGCGCGCGCGGCGGCCCGCCGAGCAACCAGCGCTTCTCACGCCACCACCGCCGGAGCGTGGCCGCGCTGGGCGCATTCCAGCCGGCCGGTCGCTCGGCGACGTACGCCGACACCGCATCGGCGCACGCGTGGAAGCGCGAGTCCTCGGCCCAGCGACCCTCGAGGGCCCGCCGGAGCTCCGGCCACGCGTACGACCCCGGACGGTCGCGCGGCGGCCGCTCCGCCGCGACGAGATCCCGGACGAAGGCGTCGAGCGCCTCGTGGAAACGCGGCTGCTTCAGCCCGAGGCTCGAGAAGGTGGTCCCGACGATCGACAGGAACGTCCGACCCGACTGCGACCGCATCCACGCCGGATCCCGATGCCGGTCACAGAGGGCGATGTGGACGCCGTACTTGAGCGGGACGATCTGCCCGGCCCGATTCCCGGGGAAGCAGCAGATGCACCGAGGAGCCTTCCGCGGCGGCCCCGCATTCCGGTTCTTGTAGACCCATATCGGACCGGCGGGGAACTCGTGCGTCGTCATGCCGGAAGCCTGCCGGCGACGGCGCCCACCGCTCTGACACGGCGGGGACCCGACCCGACAGCGACGACGACTAAACCCGCGCGGACGGAACACGGCGGTCGCGACATGTCACGCCGTTGGTCGGGGTGGCGCCGGAGCGGTCCAATTGCACGGAGCGTCGCGTCCAATTGGACGACCCGCCAGGAGCCGCCGAATCGAGATCACCGGGCCCCGTTCGGTCGCTGCACGCGGCGTCGTGCGAAGGTCGCCGTGTGTGCAACTGCACGGAGCGACGCGTGCAATTGCACGTGCGACGTCCTGCGTCTGCGTGGACGCGACGCCGCCGCATCGATACGCCACGGCCAACTGCACGGAGCAGCGCATCCAATTGCACATCCCTGCGCCGCGAGGACGAGCCTTCGTCCAGCGCATCCGTTGCACGCCGCATCGCTCGTGTCCCGTCGACCGGGCGAGCCGGCGGAGGCGAGCTGTCCACGACGCCCTCGTCAGCAGTGAGCGGATCGCCATGACGGTGCCGTCCTCGTCGGACTCCGGAGACCGCGAGGCGGCGCGCGAACGAGCCGGGCGGCGCGGCCGAGGATTGCGAAGGTCGGACGAGCCGTCAGCGTGTGCAGACGCCGGACACCCACAGGTGTCGCCGTGACGTCGGTCGCACGCCTCGGCGTGCCGCATCGGACGTGAGCAACCGACCCCGGGCCGCCGCGCCGGCGCGTCCGGTCAGCTGCCGTCGGCGGCGAACTTGTAGCCGACGCTGCGCACGGTCAGGATCCGGTCCGGGCGGCTCGTGTCGTGCTCGATCTTCCGGCGCAGGTTCGAAATGTGGGCGTCGGCGGCGCGCTCGTCGCCGAAGAACGGCGTGCGCCAGAGGTGCTCCATGATGCTGCGGCGGGTGAACACCCGCCCGGGCGAGGAGACGAGCAGGTGCAGCAGGTCGAACTCCGCCGCGGTCAGGTGGACCGGCGCGTCGTCGACCTCGACGGAGCGGCTGACGAGGTCGATCCGGACGCCGCTCTGGGCGAGGCGCGCCGGCGGTGTCTCCGAGGCGTCGAGGCGCCGCCTTCGGAGGTGGGCTCGGACCCGCCCGACGAGCTCCGCGACGCTGAACGGCTTCGTCACGTAGTCGTCTGCGCCGGCCTCGAGCCCGATGACGGTGTCCATCTCGGAGTCGCGCGCCGTCAGGAGGATGATCGGCAGCGTGCTGACCGCCCGGATCTGCCGGCACACCTCGAGCCCGTTCAGCTCGGGCATCTGGATGTCCAGGATGGCGAGGTCGTAGCGCTCGGCCTGCGCCGCGTCGAGCGCCGCGCGGCCGTCGACGACCGTGTCGACCTCGAACCCCTCACGCGACAGGGCGTAGGTGACCGACCGGAGCAGCGCCGGCTCGTCGTCGGCGAGCAGGATCCGTTCGGGCATCGGTCAGTCCCCGGAGCGCGCCGCGACGGGCGCCGCGCCGCGGCCGACCGGGGGCGGCGCGGACGGCGCCGTCACCGGGCGAGCGACGGGCAGGTGGATCGTGACGGTGGTGCCGACGTCGGGCTCCGACGCGACGGTCAGCGTGCCGCCCATGGCCGAGATGAACTCCCGGCCGATGGCCAGGCCGAGACCGAAGCCGCCGCGGCTGCGACTGACGTCGGCGCGCCAGAACTGGTCGAAGACGCGCGGGAGATGCGAGGCGTCGATGCCGCTGCCCGTGTCGGCCACCGTGATCGTGCCGGTGTCCGCCCCCCCGTCGACGGCGATGGTGATGCGCCCGCCGCGCGGCGTGTGCTTGACGGCGTTGCCGACCAGGCCGATGACGACCTGCTCGACGAGGTCCTCGTCGGCGCGCAGGACCGCGTCGCCGTGCGTCTCGATGGTGATGCCGCCGGCCGCGGCGAGCGAGCCCATCAGCGTCCCGACGCGCCCGACCACGACGCCCGCGTCGACGTCGTGCAGCTCGGGCCTGAGCTCGCCCGTGCCGAGCCGGGCCAGCGTGAGCAGCGTGTCGGCGAGCCGCTCCAGGCGCCGGGCGTGCCGGGAGATGTCCTCGAGGAACGTGTCGGCCGCCTCGGGGTCGTCCTTCGCGCCGTCCTGCAGCACCTCGACGGCGGCGACGATCGCGGCGAGCGGCGTGCGCAGCTCGTGCGAGGCGTTCGCCACGAAGCGCTGCTCGACCTCCTCTCGTCGGCGGTCGGCGGTCCGGTCGGAGAGCACGATCAGCGTGTCGTCCGGGCGGTCGCCGCCCAGTCCGACGGCCTGCACCCGCAGGATGCGTCCCTGCTCGGTGCGGATCTCGGCCTCGGGAGCGCACCGGCCGCAGGCCGCCGAGCGGGCGAACGCCGCGAGGCCGGAGGCGGGCGTCAGCGTCGGGAGCTCACGTCCCCGCTCGACCGTCCCGTCGAGGAGCGCCACGGCGGCCGGGTTGGCGAGCTGCACGACGCCGTCCCCGTCGATCGCGATCACGCCCTCCTCCAGCCGGTCGAGCACGCTGGCCAGGCGCTCGCGCTCGCCGCTCAGGGACGAGAACGCCGACGCCAGCTTGCGCCGCATCTCGTCGACGCTGCCCGCCAGATGACCGATCTCGTCGCCGGACCCGTCGGCGAGCCGCCGGGAGAAGTCGCCGGCCGCGATCGCCTCGGCGGCGCCGGAGATGCGGCGGATGCGCCGGGCGACGTAGGCGGCGATCAGCGTGCTGACGAGCAGCGCGAGGAACAGCGCCACCGCCGCCCCGTACAGGAGCTCGCGCCGCAGCACGCTGTCGGCCTCCGCCGCGAACGCGTTCGCCGGGAAGTAGGCCACGAGCGCGGCCCGCGTCCGGCCCGCGCCCGGCTGGTCCGGCGGCAGCAGCACCGGGATGCCGATCAGGCGGCCGTCCGTGGCGCTCGGACGGGAGTCGTACCGCTGCCCCGCCAGGGCCGCGTCGATCGCAGGATCCCTCTGCGCCTCGCCGACCTGCTCGTCGAGACCCGGGATGGTGTTGCGGAACCGCGTCTGCGACTGACGCCGCGCGTCGTAGATCCAGAGCGACATGTGCCGGAGCCCGGTCAGCGCCTTCACCTCGTCCTGGACCCGCTTCGGCGTGGCCGCGCCCGACACGGCCGCCGCCGCGCGCTCCGCGTCCACCGCGCCGGCCCGCTCGCTCAGCTCGGCGAACTCGCGCTCCGCCTTCGGCAGCACGTACAGGGCGATCGTCAGCGCCGTGACGACGCTGACCAGCAGGAAGGCGCCCGCCAGCCACACACGGATGCTCGGGAAGGTCGACGGCACAGCGGTTCATCCAGTATATGACCGCCCCGACGCGGTACCGGGGCGGGGCACCGGCGGTGACGAGCCGGATCCCGGCATCGCGGCGCTCCGCCGGCCGCGGTACGAGCAGGCCTGGCAGGGCCCCCACTCGGAGGACCTGAAGACCCTCACGAGGTCGACCGCGACGCGGTGTCGCTCGGCCTCGAGCCACCAGGTGCATGGCCCCGCGGGCGTCCAACTGCACAGAGCACTGCGACCGACGGCACGGAGCGCTGCGGTCGCCTGGAGGAGGCACGTCAGACGCCGGCTCCTCGGTGGACGCCGCTGGACGACCGCGACGCCATCCGAGGAACCGCTCGAGAAGCCGAGCCCAGCCCGCGACGCGGCGGGCGCGACGGCCTCAGGATCGCCTGGTCCGATCCCTCGTCGGCCTCGTCGTATCGGGGTGCCGAGATTTGAACTCGGGACCTCTCCGACCCGAACGGAGCGCGCTACCAGGCTGCGCCACACCCCGAGACGACGCTGAGTATCGCACACCGGACGGGCGCCGACGCCGACGGGCGAGGGCCGACGCTCCGGCGCCGCGGGCCGGCCGCACCGGTACGGTTCGGACGTGGCCGGGACCCTCCAGATCATGCCCATCGGCGGCCTCGGCGAGGTCGGTCGCAACATGACGCTCGTGTCCTGGGGGGCGGAGCACGTCGTCGTCGACTGCGGCGTCGGCTTCCCGCGCGGCAGCGACCGCGGCGGCGGGATCGAGCAGCTGCTCCCGGACGCCGAGGTCGTCGACCGCCGACCGATCGCGGCCGTGCTGCTCACGCACGGCCACGACGACCACATCGCCGCGCTGCCGCACCTCATCCGCTCGGGTGCGCCGATCGGCCGGATCGTGACGCTGCCTTTCACCGCCGCGCTCGTGCGCGCGAAGATCGGGGAGATCGAGGACCTGCCGCTGCCGCCGATCGTGACCGTGCAGCCCGGCCAGGTCGTCACGACGGGCGCCTTCGGCGTCGAGTTCGTGCGTGTGGCGCACTCCATCCCGGACGCGGCGGCGCTCATCCTCTCCACGCCCGTCGGGCGCGTCGTGTTCAGCGGCGACTACAAGCTCGACACGACGCAGGACAACCCGCGGCGCCGCGCGGACCGCAAGCGCCTGGGCGCGGTCGGGCGAGACGGGGTGCTGGCGCTGCTCGGCGACTCGACGAACGCGCCGAAGAGCGGCCGGACCGGCTCGGAGGAGAGCACCGTGCAGCCGATCGCGGACGTGGTGGCCGACGCGCCGGGACGGGTCATCCTCTCGAGCTTCGCCTCGAACGTCGACCGGGTCGACCACGCCTTCCGGGCCGCCGACGCCACGCGCCGGCAGGTCACCGTGCTCGGCCGGAGCATGCGCCGCAACGTCGAGATCGCCGACCGGCTCGACGAGATGCGCCTGCCGGCCCGGCCGACGATCCCGCCGCGCGGCCTGTCCGGCGCGCGCCCGCGCGGGTCGCTCGTGGTCTGCACGGGCTCCCAGGCCGAGCAGTTCTCCGTGCTGGCTCGGGCGGGTCGCGGGGAGCACCCGCACCTGCACGTCTCCGGGCACGACACGGTCGTCTTCGCGACGCGTCCCGTGCCGGGCAACGAGCCCGCGGTCGAGGAGCTGCAGGCGTCGCTCCGGGCGCGCGGGGCGCGCATCGTCACACATCTCGACGCGCCCATCCACGTGTCGGGGCACGCGCGCGCCGACGAGGTCGAGGAGCTGATCGACCTCCTCCGGCCCCGCTTCGTCATCCCCGTCCACGGCGAGTCCGACATGCAGGAGGCGCACGCCAGGATCGCCGTGGCCCGCGGCGGGCTCGGACGGTCGGACGTGGTCCTGGCCCGGAACGGCGACGTGATCGAGCTGACGCGCGACGCGGCCACGATCGTCGAGCACCGGACCGTCCGCGTCATCGCGGCCGACGGCGACGGGCGGGTGATCGACGAGCCGTGACCGACCGGGCCCAGGAACGCGCGGCCGTGATCCGCTACCTCGACGACCTCCTGGACGTGACGAGCTTCACCGACTACGGGCCGATCGGCCTGCAGGTCGTCGGGGCCGATCGCGTGACGAAGGTGTGCGTGGCGGTGTCCGCCTCCCTGGACGTCTTCGAGCGGGCCGGCGCGGCGGGCGCGCAGCTGCTCGTGGTCCACCACGGCCTCTTCTGGGACAACGCGAGCCGCGTCGTCGGCCTCCTCGAGCGCCGGCGGCTGGAAGCGCTCTTCCGTCACGACCTGACGCTCGCGGCCTACCACCTGCCGCTCGACGCGCACGCGGAGGTCGGCAACAACGCGCTGCTCGCCGAGCTGCTCGGCATCGCGGCGCACGAGCCGTTCGCGCCGCACCGCGGCCGGCCGCTCGGGCGCCACGGCACGCTGCCCGAGCCCACGACCGCGGCCGCCGTGGCGACGCGGCTCGAGGAGGCGCTCGGTCGGGCGCCGCTCGTGTTCCCGGGCGGCCCGGCCGTCGTGCGTCGCGTCGGCATCGTGTCGGGAGGCGCGGCGGGCGACGTGCGCGCCGCCGCCGAGCTCGGGCTCGACCTGTTCGTCACGGGCGAGCCGGACGAGGACAGCCCGTACCTGGCCGCCGAGCTCGGCATCCACTTCCTCGCCGCGGGCCACAACGCCACCGAGACGGTCGGCGTGCGGGCGCTCGCCGAGTGCCTCGAGCGGGACCTGGGACTCGAGACGGAGTTCCTGCCCGTGGCGAACCCCGTCTGACCGCAGCTCGGTCCCGCGACGAGCCGCCGCCGGGACCGCGAAAACGGCGGAATCTCACGAGACGGGACACTGAACCTGACGGTCCGCGGCCGTGATTCGCGTTGCGCGACGTCCGCCGCGTCCGCTACCGTGGGTGTATGGATCCGCACGAGGATCGTCCGGCCCCGCACCTCCGGAGATCCACCTGCGCCCGCCCCACGCCCGCCCTGCAGCTCGTCGCAGGCGGGCGTCGTCGTATCCCGTCCTCGTTCCCACGTCCGGTCACCACGTCGAGGAGGCGCTGAAGAATGCCGAACCACCTGACCCCTGCCGAGGTCGCCCGGGAGTTCCGGATGGACAAGCGCGACGTCATCCGCATCTGCGTCGAGGAGCACGTCCCGATCTACCACGGCAAGATCGACAAGACCCTGTTCAGCGCCGTCCGCGGTGAGCAGCCGCAGACGGACACGAGTCTCGTCGCCGTCAGGTAGCGGCCCGGACGGGCCCCGCACGACCCGGCGGGCGGAGCGCGCGCCGGGAGCACGATCGAGGACCGCGGTGCGGACCGGACGCACGGTGGGTGTGGACCTGCCGTGCGCCACGGGCTACGCTCCTGCGCGATGCGACCCAAGCCGGAGACCGTCGCAGGGCTGATCCGGGACGCGGCCGGCACGAATCGCCACGCCGCGTTCGGCGTGAAGGAGCGCGGCGCCTGGCGGCTCGTCCCCTGGACCGAGGTCGACCGCCGGACCCGGGAGGTCGGGAACGGGCTGCTGGCGCTGGGCGTCGGGCGGGGCGACCGGGTGGCGCTGCTCTCGGAGACGCGCCTCGAATGGACGCTCTGCGACTACGCGATCCTCTGCATCGGCGCGGTCACCGTCCCCGTCTACCCCACCGCCTCGACGCGGGACGTCGCGCACATCCTGCGCGACGCGGGCGTGACGGCCGTGTTCTGCGAGAACGCGGCTCAGGCCGCGAAGGTCCGCGAGGCGGCCGGCGAGCTCGCCGCCCTCCGACACGTCGTCGTCATCGACGACCCGGACCGCGGCCCGGCCGGCGAGCGCGAGGGAGGAGCGGGG
>CADCWC010000156.1 GCA_902806305.1 uncultured Thermoleophilia bacterium
CGCCGCCGCAGCCGCCTGCCCCGACGCGCGGCCGGGCGGCCACGGCGTCGCACGGGACGAACGGCGCGGCCGAGCGGAGCGGTGCGCCGGCGAAGTCGAGCGGGCGCGCGCTGCGCCAGATCGCCCAGCTGGAGACGCGGATCGGTCGGACCGAGGCCAAGGTGGCGGAGGTGGAGGCGGAGCTCGCCGACCCGGCGGTGCTGTCGGACCGGGAGCGCCTGGCGGGCGCGGCCGAGCGTCACCGCCTGCTCCAGGAGGAGCTCACCTGGCTGATGGAGGAGTGGGAATCGCTGTCGGAGACGGTCGGCGCCTGACGAGCCGTCGCGTGCCGGGTGTCCGACCCACTACCATCGGGACCGATGATCACCGTGGTGGACAAACTGCAGGAGACCGTCGCGCGTCTGGCCGAGCAGGTGCAGACGCTCGTCCGGCTCGAGATCCAGCTCGCGAAGAGCGAGGTCACCGACAAGGTCAGCGCGTACGGTCGCGCGGCCGCGTTCGCTGCGGTTGCCGGCGTGCTCGCGTTCTTCGGCACGTTCGGGCTGCTGATCACGCTGATCTGGGCCCTGGCCGAGTTCATGCCGGTCTGGGCCGGCGCGTTGATCGTGACCGGGCTGTTCTTCACGGGCGCGGCGGTCTTCGGGCTGCTCGCCCTGCTGAAGGCCAAGAAGGGCTCGCCGCCGATCCCGGAGGCCGCGATCTCGACGATGCGGCCCCTGCCGACCGAGATCAAGGAGGCCGCCACGTGAACCGGACCGAGCAGCTGAAGGCCGAGGCGACCGCCGCGCGCGAGAACCTCGTGGCCACGGTCGGCGAGCTGGGCGAGACCGTCGACGAGGCTCGGCGGGAGACCGTCCAGACGGTCCGGCACTACGCGCCGTACGCAGGCGGCCTGCTCGGAGCAGCGGTCCTCCTGCGGGTCGTGCGCGCCCTGCGTCGGTAGCGGACGCGGGGGCCCGGTCCGCCGGGGCGCGGCGGGTGAAGGAGGGGGTCATGCGGAAGGGCACGACGCGTGGGCGGGCCGTGGCGCTCCTCCTGCTGCTCGCCGCCACGTGCGCGCCGTCTGCCGCCGCCGACGTGGGTCGGAGGCACATCGTCGGCGGGATCGACGCCGACCCGGCCGACTGGCCGTTCCTGGTCGGCGTGCTGGCTCACGGCGTGCGGGACCCGTTCCAGGCCCAGGGCTGCGCCGGCTCGGTCGTCGGCCCGGCTGTCGTCCTGACCGCCGCGCACTGCGTGACGAACGAGGGGGGCGCGACGGTCGACGCGCCGCGCCTCGAGGTCCTCGTCGGCACGGCGGTGCTCCGCCGCGGCGAGGGGCGCCGCATCCGCGTCGCGGAGGTCCACGTCCATCCGGCCTGGAGCCGTCGACGCGGGATCGGCGACGCGGCCGTGCTCCTCCTCGCCTCGCCGGTGACCGCGCCGGCGGTCCGTCTGCCGCTGCCCGACGAGCCGGGGCTCGACGCGCCGGGCGGCCTCGTCCGTGTCGCCGGCTGGGGCGCCGTCGGCAACGACGGCGCGTACCCGCGCGAGCTCCAGGAACTGCGCTACGCGGTTCAGGACCGCACGTGGTGCGGACGTCGCCCCGTCGAGGGGGACACGCGACGGTACGACCACGACCTCAACCTGTGCGCGGAGGACGTCAACGACGCGCGCGGCGCGTGCACCGGCGACAGCGGCGGGCCGCTCGTGGCCCTCGACGCCGGGCGGCTCCCGGTGCTGGTCGGCATCGTGAGCTACGGCCCGGGGGACTGCGGGTCGGCGCGGGACGTGTACACCCGCGTGCGCGCGGTCGCGCCCTGGGTCGGGGCGCAGGCCGCGCGGGTGCCTCCTCCCCCGGTCGTCCCGCCGACGCCGGTCGTCCGGTTGCGCGGCGATCGGCGCGCCGGGATGGAGCTCCGGTGCCAGGTCGTCGGCCGTGAGCCGCGGCTCGCTCACTACCTCTACCGCTGGCTCCGCAACGGTCGCCCGATCGGCGGCGCGGTCGGCCCGCGTCTCGTCACGACGCGCGGCGACGTCGGCGACGCGGTCCGCTGTCGCGTGACGGCCTCCGCCACCGGCGGCGACCGGATCGGCGTGTCACGGTCGGTCGTCATCCGCCCGCCCGCTCGTCCGCGCCGCTGACGGCGACCGCGACCGCGTCGCCTCAGCCCTGTTCGAGCGGCGCCATCGTCAGACCGTGCCCGCCGAGCGTCTCCCAGTAGTGCTCGGCGAGCTCTCGGTGCCCGGTCCAGACGATGGCCCGGCCGGCGTTGTGAATGCGGTTGGCGTAGCGCATGCCGACCTCGTACGAGACGCCGGGGAGCGTGGACGCGAGCGCCCCGGCCACGCCTTCGAACGTGTTGTGGTTGTCGTTCAGGACGATCACGCGCCACGGCGGACCGAGGCTCGAACCGGTCCCGCTCGAGCGGCGCTCCCGTGTCGGCGTGTCCGTCGCGGCCACGCGCGGAGCGTAGTGCAGCCGTCCGCCGGTCCTCGCCATCCGCCGCTGCCGGTCCCGGCGACGCTACGCCGGCTCGTACGTCGCGATCAGCGCCTCGGCGATGATCCGCATCGGGCGGCCGGAGATCTGGCTCGCCTTGCGGATGCGGGCGAAGGCCTCCTTCTCGCTGAGGCCGTCCCGCTCCATGAGGAGGCCCTTGGCGCGTTCGAGCGCCTTGCGGTCGGCGAGCGCCTCGGCCAGCGAGGCGGCCTCGGCGCGGAGCGCCTGCAGCTCGTCGAAGCGCGCCCGCGCCGTGGCGATGGCCGGGAGCAGGTCCGATTCGCGGAACGGCTTGACCAGGTAGCCGTACGCGCCCGCCTCGGAGGCCCGACGGACCAGGTCGTCCTGGCTGTAGGCGGTCAGCATCACGATCGGCACGGGTCGCCGGGCGGTGATGTCGCGCGCCGCCTCGATCCCGCCCTGGCGCGGCATCTTGACGTCCATCAGGATCAACTCGGGCTCGAGCGACGCGGCGAGGGCCACCGCCTCGGCGCCGTCGCGGGCCTCTCCGACGACGTCGTGGCCGGCCCGCTCGAGGAGCTGGCGCAGGTCGAGACGGATGATCGTCTCATCCTCGGCGATCAGCACCCTCATCGGCGAGCCTCCTCGAACGGTGGGGCGGCAGGGATGGCCCGGCGGCCGCGGAGGCCGCCGGCGGGCCAGCGCACGGCCGCTGCGACGCCGGGGGCGGCGGCGGCCAGGCGCAGCTCGCCGCCGAGGTCGTCGGCGCCGAGCGCGTGGGCGATCCGCAGACCGAGGCTCGATCCGATGCGGAAGTCATCCGGCAGGCCGGGACCGTGATCGCGGACCTCGAGCACCGTCGTGTCGCCGTCGACGTCGAGGCGGACCGTGACGTCGCCGCCGCCGTGCTCGAGGGCGTTCGCGTACAGCTCGCAGAAGATGAGGGCGACCGCGGTGGCCGTCTCGCCCGGCTCCTCGACGGGCACCAGCGTCTCGGTGCGCGGTGCGGTCCCGAGACCGTGGCCCAGCATCGCGGCCAGGCGCCCGACGAGGTCGGCGAGGTCGACCTCACCCTCGCGGCTCGCGGTCAGCAGGTCGTGCACCTCGGCGATCGACAGCACCCGGTCGACGGAGTCGTGCAGGGCCCGCGCCGGATCGCTGCCGCCCGCGCGCAGCCGGAGCAGCGAGGCCACCGTCTGCAGGTTGTTCTTGACCCGGTGGTGGATCTCCTGGGCCACGATCCCCCGCATCAGGCCACGACCCGACTCGACGGCCGTCGCGGCCTGGTTCGCGACCGACTCGAGCAGCATGCGCTCCTCGCGGGTGAACGCCGCGTCGTGCGGCTTCGTGCAGACGAGAGCGCCGACGGCCCGGCGCTTCCACACGAGCGGGACGGCCAGGCGCCCGGGCTCGTCGGCCGGAGCGCGCGTGGCGACCGCCGCGAGCTCCGCGTCGTCCGGACCACGGTCGGTGGACCGGTGCGCCACCCGGGGTGCGTCCGGGCCGTCGAGGACGAGCGCGCAGCACTCGGCGTGGGCGGCCTGCGCGGCGGTGCCGACGATCGAGGTCAGCGCCTCCTCCAGGTAGAGCGACTGGGAGACCGCCTCCGAGATCCGCGTCAGCGCCTCCAGCTCGGCCACCCGGCGCTGGGCCCGCTCGTAGAGCTTCGCGTTCTCGATCGCCTGGGCGACCTGCGCCGCGATCGTCTCGAGCAGCTCGACCTCGTCGTCGGCGTAGACCCGCGGCGTCACGGTCCGCACGTTCATCGCGCCCGCGAGCCGGTCCCGTCGATCGAGGATCGGCACGGCCAGGAGCGACTGGAACCGCTCCTCGTGCAGGTTCGGGAAGCCTTTGAAGCGCGGGTCGAGATGCGCGTCCGCGGCCACCGCGACCGGCGTCCGCGTGGCCGCGGCGTGCCCTGTCAGGCCCTCGTCGAGCCGCATCCGGGGCGCCGCGGTCAGGGGCTCCGGCGCGGTCCCGAACGTGGCCTCCAGGCGGAGGTCGCCGCGCGCCTCGTCCCACACGTAGACGAAGCACGCGTCCGTCTCGAGCGCGTGGGCGACGGCGGCCGCCACGGCGTGCGTCACCTCACGGACGTCGAGGGAGGACGTGAGCGCGGCGACCGTCTCCGACAGCAGACGCAGGTGGCGGGCCGTGCGAGTGACGTTCGCGATGAGCACTCCCTCGGGACGCCCGTCGGCCGGACCGGGGCGAGGACGGAAAGAGCCCCGAAGGGGCAGGCCCCGCGAGGCGCCGTTGCCGGTGCGAGCCGTCCGCTCGAGACCGCTCGCCGCGGCGTCAGCCTAGCACGCGGGCGCTCGACCACCGGAGCGCGGCCGGCACGCCGCCGAGGCCCGCGGCGACGACGACGGAGCTGACGAACCAGTCGATGACGGACAGTTGGGTGGCGAGCATCGGTCCTCCTCGGGGTGGCTCCGGACGGAGCCGTCTACGAAGGAGGAGGGCGCCGCGGACGTCCTCGGCCCCCCGGATCTGCTGGTCACGGCGTCGCGAAGGGGGCGCGCGTCACGGCTCCGTCTCGACGTCGGCCGCTCCCCGGGCGGTCCCGAGGGCGTCTGCTACGGTCCGAGCCATGATCGCCTCGACGAGCACGCGACTCGGAGCACGCGGCAACCCCGGTGGAGATGACGGCACGCCTGGCGTGTCGACGGCCGAGTCGACGAGCACCTCCCTGGGCACCGTGGCGGTCAGCACGCCCTGCCGGCCGACGCCCGTCTCGCGCTGACCTCGGCGGCTCAGCGCAGGTAGGACAGGTACGTCTCCCACGACGCCGGGATGGTCGGCGTCGAGAGCGTGAAGAACAGCTCCGCGGGCGGGGCGTGCGGTGTCTTCCGGGGGTGCATGTTGGCCTCGGCCGGCAGGCGATCGGCCTTGCGCAGGTTGCAGGGTCCGCACGCCGTGACGATGTTCTCCCACACGGACGTGCCGCCCCGTGAGCGCGGGACCACGTGGTCGACCGTCAGGTGCGACGTGTGGCCGCAGTACTGGCAGCGGTAGCCGTCGCGGGCGAACAGGGCACGACGGGTGAGCCGGCGCGTCTGGAAGCGGGGCACCCGGACGAAGCTGCGCAGCCGGATGACGACGGGGTGCGGCAGGGTCGCCGAGGGCGACCGGATGACGCGCTCGGGATGGGCCTCGAGGACCTCGGCCTTCTCGGCCAGCACCAGGGAGCAGGCGCGCCAGATCGACGTGACGTTCAGTGGCTCGTACGTCGCGTTCAGCACCAGAACGTGGTGCGCCACCTGGCCTCCTCCCTCGCCGGAGCCAGGGTAGCAGAGGCTTCCGCACCCTCCGGGACTTCGCTACATTTGCCGCATGACGTACGTCAAGGCAGCGATCGGACCGGCCACCGAGCGTGACGTCCCGGTCATGTACGGCCTCGCCCGTGAGGAGATCGGAAGCGGCTTCGCGCCCGAGCACGCGCTGGAGGTGCTCGACTCGTGCGAGGTGTTCGTGGCGCGGGTGGAGGACGTGTCGTGCGGCTACGTCGCCATCGACGAGGGGTCCGACGCGGCGGTCGTCCGGCAGCTCTTCGTGGGCCCCTCGGCGCAGAACGCCGCGGTCGGGAACCAGCTGCTCGACTGGGTCGAGGGGCTCGCCATCTCGCGCGGGCTGACCCGCGTCGCGGTCGAGAGCGGCCGCGAGAACGAGCGCGCCGAGCAGTTCTACCGGCGTCGGGGCTACACGCGCGTCGACGACGTCATGCTCGTGCGCGACCTGCCCGGCGCCTGACGCCGAGCGCGTCGGACGGCCGTCAGGAGGGCTGCGGCTCCGCCATGGCCCTCTTCATCCTCGACGGTGTGCAGGTAGCGCGTTCGCACACCGTCTCGTACGGCCGTCAAGAGGGCTGCGGCTCCGCCATCGCCCTCTTGACCGCCTGCTCCTCCTCCGGTGTGAGGGCGATCGACGCGGCGGCCCTGGTCACGACGTCCTTGACGTAGATGCGCGCGTAGTCCCGGCCCTGGATGGCGGAGATGACGACGCCCGTCCCGCCGTTGTCGAGCAGGGCGATCGAGGTCGACTGGTTCCCGCCGACGTCCTTGATCGCGTCGTAGCGGACGAGGGCACGGCGCTGCACGCTGCCGTCGATCTGCCGCTGGGCGCGACCGAGCTCGGAGCGCGCTTCGGACACGAGCGCCTCCACGTGCTCCATGCGCGTCTGCATGCCGACGGCGAACTCCACCAGGTCGACGTTCTTGCCCGCGAGGAGCGCGCGCTGAGCCGTCCGCACCCGCCGCACCCAGAGCAGGATCCAGGCGGTGAGGGCCAGGTTGAGGGCCACGACGCCCGCGATCACGGCGGCCACGATGGGAGAGAGCTCGGCGTCCACGTCAGCTCACAGGATGGCCGATCGACCCCCTGGTCCTCACCACCCGGGTCAGGTCAGGTCGAGGGCACCTGGAACACGACGTTCTTGTACGTGCGCGTGTTGTTCTCCGCGCGCGTCTCGTTCTCGACCGGCTCGACGTTGATCTTGACCAGCGGGTACTCGCGTGGCTCCGGCTCGACCGGGATCTCGATCGTCTGCGTCTCGCCGGCCTCGATGACGACGATGTCCTTGGCCCAGGTGTCCTCGCCGATCACGACCGACACCTCGATGCCGGTCTCCTGCGTCTGTCCGCCGTTCTCGACCACGATCGAGAAGGCGCTCCGATCGTTCTCGGTGCCGAGCTCGAGGATGATCGGGTTCTTCTGCCCGTCGATCGGCTGGTTGCCAGGGTTGAAGGTCACCGACTCGATGCTGGTCCCGTGGCGGAGCCCGTCCGGCGCGCCCGCCGTGCCCGTGGCGCCCTGGCCTGCCCCCGCCGCCGCGCCGCCGCCCTGGATCCGGACGAGCCGGTTCTGCATGCCGGTCGGGCTCGCGAAGGGCAGGAGCTCCTGCCCGATGAAGGTCGAGTCCTCGACGTTCGCGCCCGTGACCTCCTTGTCGCTCAGGGCGTCCTTGGCCGGCGCCTGGAAGGCGTCGGCGTAGACCACGTCGGAGGCCATCAGCCGGGCGTACATACCGGAGACGGGATAGACGCTCTCGAGCGGGAGCTTGCCCGCCTTCACGCTCCGGAAGGCGGAGTTCATCGTCTCGCGGAGGCCCTCGAGGCCGTTCTTGCGGAACTGCATCGCCTCGACCAGCTCGGGCGTGAGCGCCTTCATCGGATCGGGTCCGCCCAACGCGCGGGCGTTCCGGACCGCCTGGTCCTGCGTCCGGATCTGGGCGTCCAGGGCGTCGAGCAGGCCCTTGGAGGTCTGGCCGCGCTTCCGCAGCGCGTCGCTGAACTGGCGACCCGCCTGGTTCGACGACTGCGTGACCTTGTTCGCGTCGTTGACGTAGTTCCGATAGGCCTCGACCTCACGGTCCCGCTGGCACGAGCGCAGGTACAGGATGCCGACGACGACCACGACGAGCACGGCCAGCACGAGCCCGGCCAGGCGTTGCAGCTGCGGTCCCGACGGACGCCCGCCGCCGCGCCGCAGGCGCGTCCCGCCGCCGTTCCCACCACCGTTCCCGCCGCCGAGGTTCCCGACCCGCTCACCGACCCGGTCGCGGAAGCCGCGGGCGCCGGTACGGCGGTCGACGACACGCGTCTGCGTGGGCTCGTCGTCGAGCTCGTCGAAGAAGGAGAGGAACGACAGCATCACGAAAGGGGGCGCCGTGACGGCGTCGGCCACAGGCGGGGCTACTGTACCACGCGGGTTCCGGGGCGTTCCGGCGCGCTCCCCGAGCGATCGGCACGGCCGCCCGCGGTGGGCGGGGCGGTGACGGCGTCGGCCACCCGGCGCGGCCCGGCCGTGCCGGCGCTCTGGCCCGAGGGCGTCGTCGCGGGGCGGTTCCACGTCCGCTCGGTGCTCGGCGTCGGCGGCACCGGCACGGTCTTCGAGGCCCACGACGAGACGACCGGGGAGGACGTCGCCCTCAAGGCCATCCCCCGCGACGAGACGCTCGATCGGCGCGCCCGGCGTGAGCTTCGCGTCGCCCAGACGCTCGACCACCCGGCCGTGGTGCGGCTGCTCGACTACGTCGAGGACGACGACTACGCCTACATGGCGTTCGAGCTCGTGCGCGGCCAGGACCTGACGAGCGCCTTCCGCGACGGAGTGCTCGACGACGCGGGCGTCCTCCGCGCCGTCGCGGCCGTCTGTGACGCCCTCGCCCACGCCCACGCGCACGGCGTCGTGCACCGCGACGTCAAGCCGGGCAACGTGCTCCTCCGGGACGACGGCGTCCTGAAGCTGACCGACTTCGGCGTGGCCCTGGTCGACCACCCGGACGCGACGATCGACGACCGCATCCTCGGCACGCCCGCGTACATGGCCCCGGAGCAGGTCGGCGGCCGGGTGCTGACCGGCGCGGCCGACGTCTGGGCGGCGGCGCTGATGGCGTTCGAGGCGCTGACCGGCGAGAACCCCTACCGCGCCCGGACGCCGCGCGACCTGGCGGACCGGCACGCCGCCGTCACGGCCACCCTGACGACGGCGCGTCCCGACCTGCCGCCCGCCACGCTCAGGGCGATCGACCGTGCGCTCCTGCCGGACCCCGACCGGCGGCCGGAGGCGGGCGCGCTGCGCGACGCGCTGCTCGCGGGCGCACGGACGCTCGAGCGGCGGGTGGTCGACGGCACCGCCACGCAGGGGCTCGAACGGGAGCCGCAGGCACCCGTCCGTCCGCGGCTCCGGGCGCTCGGCGACGCACT
>CADCWC010000157.1 GCA_902806305.1 uncultured Thermoleophilia bacterium
CTGATCGGCCGGGACGATCATGACCTCGGCGCTCGTCGCATCGGCCATGCGGACAGCGTACTGCGCGACGTACGATGGATCTTCGAGCGGCGGTCGACACAGGAGGCCCGCACCTCGCAGTCACTCCTAGCCTGACGCACAGCCGTTTCACAACCTCGTGCGGTCCACTTCGACCGAGGACGTCGACGAGGATCGGAGACCTGGATGCAGGGGCGGATGAGACGGGCGCTGGCGGGCGGCGCCATCGTGGTGGCGACGGTGGCCGGCGCGGGAGCGGCCGTGGCGGCGGGCGTGAGGCTCGGCTCGCCGCAGGAGGAGTCGAAGGCCATCGTCACCGACGCCGCCGGTCGCCTCGGGGTCGAGCCGAGCGAGCTCGAGGAGGCCCTGGAGCAGGCGTACGCGGCGCGCGTCGACGCGGCGGTCGCCGCGGGCGAGCTGACGCAGGAACAGGGAGCCGAGCTGAAGCGCCGGATCGCGGTCGGCGAGGTCCCGCTGCTCGGCGCGCCCGGCCGCGGCCGGCACGGTCACCACGGTGGCCGGCATCACCTCGGGACGAAGCAGGCGGCTGCCGCCTACCTGGGTCTGACCGAGGCGCAGCTGCGGCAGCAGCTCTTCGCCGGCAGGACGCTCGCCCAGATCGCGCAGGAGAAGGGCAAGACGGTCGCGGGGCTGACGGAGGCGATGACGGCCGCCGCGAGGAAGGCGCTCGCCGAGGCCGTGGCGGCAGGCCGGCTGACGAAGGAGCGGCAGGCCGAGATCCTGGCCGACCTGCCCGCGCGGATCGCCGCGCAGATCGACGGCACCGGCCGGCGCGGGCGGCACCGCCACGACGACGACCCGGCGAAGGCCCCGGCGGCCGCCCCGACGGACGTCGAACCGGCGAGCGCGACGCTCTGAGCCCAGTGAGCCTCCGCCGCGGACGGGCGTCCCTCGACCGGTGCCACCGGTCGGGGGACGTCGGCGTGCCTCCGCCCCGGAGCGTGCCCGGGCTCCGACGGAGTCGGACCGGTACGGTGCAGCCATGACGGCCCAGGGACGGACGGCGCCCGGCGACGAGCGAGGACCGCAGGCGGGCGGCGGGACGAAGCCCGCGCCGCGCGTCCTGGTCGTCGACGACGAGGACAGCATCAGCACCCTCGTCTCGACGGTCCTGCGCTACGAGGGCTTCGTCGTCGAGACCGCCGCCGAAGGACGCGCGGCACTGTCGGTGGCGGAGACGTTCCACCCGGATCTCGTCGTGCTCGACGTGATGCTGCCCGACCTGGACGGCTTCGAGGTCCAGCGCCGCCTGGCCGGCCGCGAGGGCCGCGTCCCCGTCATCTTCCTGACCGCGCGCGGCGCCACCGAGGACCGTGTGCACGGCCTGACGCTCGGCGCCGACGACTACATCGCCAAGCCGTTCAGCCTGGAGGAGCTGGTCGCCCGGGTCCGGGCGGTGCTCCGCCGCACGCAGGGCGAGCGCGACGCGTCGACGCTCACGTTCGCCGACCTCGAGCTCGACGACGAGCGCCGTGAGGTGCGCCGCGCGGGCGAGCTCGTCAACCTCACCCCGACCGAGTTCAACCTGCTCCGCTACCTGCTCGCGAACGCGGGCCGCGTGCTCTCGAAGGCGCAGATCCTCGATCATGTCTGGCGGTACGACTTCGGCGGCGACGGCAACGTGGTGGAGACCTACATCAGCTACCTCCGCCGGAAGGTCGACCGGGTCGACCCGCCGCTGATCCACACCGTCCGCGGCTTCGGGTACACGCTCCGCCTGCCCCGTGCGTGACCGCTTCTCGCTCCGGGCGCGCCTGCTGACGATCGCGCTGCTGCTCGTCGGGGTGGGTCTCGCCGGCGCCGGCACGGCCACGTACCACTACCTGCACCGGTTCCTCCTGGAGCGGGTCGACGAGCAGCTGCAGGCGGCGGAGCGGCCCGCCCTCGTGACACTCGCCGAGCAGCTCGAGCAGCGGGGACCCCGGCGCCGCGGCCTCCGGCTCGCCGGCTCCCTGCTGCCGCCCGACGCGCTCGTCGAGCTGCGCAGCGCGTCCGGTGAGGTGCTCGCCTCCTTCGTGATCGGTGAGGCGGGCAGCGTCGCGCCCACGCCCGCCTTCGCCGCGCCGCCGCCGGCGGGCTTCTCGACGCAGGCGCTGGCGGAGGCGTCCTCGCCCTACCGGGTGCTGGCCGTCTCCGCCGACGCGTTGCGGCGGCCCGGCGCACCGCTCGTCCCGGGCGGATCGCTGGTGATGGCCGTGCCGCTCGCGGACGTCGAGGCCACGCTCGACCGGCTCGTCGTCATCGAGCTCGCGGTCGGCGCCGCCGCCCTCGCGGCCGTGGCCGCCCTGGCCTGGTGGCTCGTGCGGCTCGGCCTGCGCCCCCTGGCCCGGATCGAGGAGACGGCCGCCGCGATCGCGGCGGGCGACCTCAGCCGCCGTGTCGACGAGGCGGGGACGCGAACCGAGATCGGTCGGCTCGGCCGTGCCCTCAACGCGATGCTGACCCAGATCGAGCAGGCCTTCGCCGAGCGCCGGGCGGCCGAGACCCGCCTGCGCCGCTTCGTCGCGGACGCCTCGCACGAGCTCCGCACGCCGCTGACCTCCGTGCGGGGCTACGCCGAGCTGTTCCGCCGCGGCGCCGCGTCACGGCCCGCCGACCTCGAGCACGCGATGGCGCGCATCGAGTCCGAGGCCGACCGGATGGGCGTGCTCGTCGACGACCTGCTGCTCCTGGCCCGGCTCGACCAGGGTCGGCCCGTGGACCGCGAGCCGGTCGACCTCGCGGCCCTGGCCGCCGACCTCACCGCCGACGTCCGGGCGGCGGATCCCGAGCGGCCGATCACCCTCCGCGGGAACGGATCCGTGGTCGTGACGGGCGACGAGCCGAGGCTCCGACAGGTCGTGCTGAACCTGCTGACGAACGCGCGGGTCCACACGCCGTCCCGGACGCCGATCACGGTCGAGGTCGGGACGGCGGACGGCATGGGCGTGCTCCGGGTCGCCGACGAGGGCCCCGGCATCGATCCCGAGCACCGCGACCGCATCTTCGAGCGGTTCTTCCGCGCCGACCCGTCGCGGGCCCGGGCGAGCGGCGGCACCGGTCTCGGCCTGTCGATCGTCGCAGCGCTCGTGCAGGCGCACGGCGGTCGCGTCGGCGTGACGTCCGAGCCGGGGCGCGGCGCGACCTTCACCGTGGCGCTGCCGCTCCACGCGTCGGACCCGTCGGGCGATCGGCCGGCGGCGACCGGGGCGGCGCGCGTCTGAGGGCGACGGCCGGCGTGTTACGGTCGCACAAACTTCGACGGATTCGTGACGTATCAAGGTCTGAGCGTGCTACAAGGATGGTGTGCGCCCGTATTCGACCAAGGAGCCGTCATGACCAGTGAAGCCTTTCGCCGCAGGCACCTGAACACGCTCGAGCCGGACTACGAGACGCTCGACCTCGAACTCGAACGGCTGGAGCGGACCCGGCGCCGCGCCGCCCGCCGCGCGCGGATCCGGGCCCTCTTCCGCCGGGCCTGATTCGCCCGGTCGCCGCGTCCGACGTCGCGCCACGTCGGTCGACGGCGAGCGGCGCACCGCGGTAGGGTCGTGACGTGCGCACCCGCGTCGCGCGCCACGCCTCGTCGCTCGGCAGCTGGGAGATGGTCTCCCGCGAGCCGCACGCCGCGCTGCGGCCGCACGTGGTCGGCTACTGCGGGTACACGGAGCGGACCGTCGCGCCGCTGCGCCGCCGCGAATCGGCGTCGACGCACGTCACGCTGATCATCAGCTTCGGCCCCTCGATCGACGTCCTCGACGACACGGGACGCGCCCGACCGCACGTCTCGTTCGTGGCCGGTCCGGACGACAGCTGGGCGGTGACCGAGCACGCCGGCCTCCAGGCGGGCGTCGACGTGAAGCTCAGCCCGCTCGGCGCGAGCACGATCCTCGGCGTCCCCACCGGTCAGCTCGCCCGCCAGGTCGTCGAGCTCGACGCGGTGCTCGGCCGGGTCGCGGACACGTTGACGGACCAGCTCGCCGAGGCGCCCGACTGGACGGGCCGCTTCGCCGCCCTCGACGCGTTCCTCGGCCGGCGCCTGGCGGCCGGACGGCGGCCGCCGGCGACGGTGACCCGGGCCTGGGAGCGTCTGGAGGAGACGCACGGCCGCCTACGCATGGACGCGCTGGCCCGGGAGCTCGGGTGCAGCCCCCGGTTCCTGACCTCGCGCTTCGCCGAGACCGTCGGCCTGGCCCCCAAGACGGCGGCCCGCGTCCTGCGCTTCCGACGGGCCGTCGGCCTGCTCGGTGACGACGACGGCACGGGCCTGGCCGAGGTCGCCGCGCGCTGCGGCTACGCCGACCAGTCGCACCTGAGTCGCGACGTCCGCGCGTTCGCGGGCTGCGCGCCCGCCGCGCTCCTGCGCCATCGCCTGCCGGACGGCGGCGGGCTCGCCGACGCCGGCGCGGCCGTGCCGAAACGTCCAAGACGGGCCCGGACCGCCGCCCTAGGCTGACGGCCATGAGCGATCTGATCCCCACCTTCCGCTCCCGGGACGCGCGGGCGGCCGTCGACTTCCTCTGCGCCGCGTTCGGCTTCGAGCCCCACGCCGTCCACGAGGGCCCGGGCGGCACGATCGCGCACGCGGAGCTGCGCCTCGGCGACGACCTGATCATGCTCGGCTCCCTGCCAGGCCCCGACGACGACGACCGGCTCGGCCTGCGCGCCGGTGGCGGGTCGGTCTACGTCGTCGTCGACGACGACGTCGACGGCCATCACGCCCGCGCCGTCGCCGCGGGCGCCGAGACGGTCCTGCCACCGCGCGACACGGACTACGGCAGCCGCGAGTACACCGTCCGGGACCCCGACGGCAACCTCTGGAGCGTCGGCACGTACCGCCCGTGAGCGGGTGCCTCGCGGCCGTCCCCTGCGGGCCGGCATCCTGCCCCTCGTGACCGGCGAGCTCGCCATCCGCCTCCGCGGCGTCGTCAAGCGCTACGGGGCCATCACGGCCGTCGACGGGCTGGACCTCGACGTGCCGGAAGGCACGTGCGTCGGACTGCTCGGTCCGAACGGCGCCGGCAAGTCCACGACGATGCGGATGCTGACGGCGCAGACGATCGCCGACGAAGGCGAGCTCGAGGTGCTCGGACACCGACTTCCGGGCGACTCGAAGGCGGCCCGCGCCCAGAGCGGCGTCGTCCCGCAGCTCGACAACCTCGACGTCACGCTGACCGTCGAGCAGAACCTGCGCGTGTTCACCTACCTCTACCGGATCGGCAAGCAGGACCGGCAGGCGGCGATCGAGCGCGCGCTCGGGGTCGCCAACCTGCGTGACCGACGCGACACCCGCGTCGACCGGCTCTCGGGCGGCATGCGCCGACGCCTCCTGATCGCGCGCGCGCTCGTCCACCGGCCGCGACTCGTGCTGCTCGACGAGCCGACGGTCGGCCTCGATCCCCAGGTGCGGCAGGAGCTCTGGGCGCTGATCGACGCGCTGCGCGCCGAGGGCACGACGATCCTGATGTCGACGCACTACATCGAGGAGGCCGCGCGCCTGGCGGACACGGTGCTGATCATGGCCCACGGCCGGGCGGTCGCCTCCGGTCCCCCCGCGAAGCTCGTGGCCGAGCACGCGGGGCGCGAGGCCGTCGAGGTCTACGGCGCGCCCGGGGAGCTCGCGTCGATCGAGGCCGAGGCGATCGCAGCCGGCCTCCGGACCCGGCGCACGGGCACGAGCGTGTCACTGCTCGGCGTCGAGGGGGCGAACGGCGACACGCCGGCCGGCGAGCGGCGGCCGACGAACCTCGAGGACGTGTTCGTGCTGCTGACCGGCGAGGAGATCTCCTGATGGCCGCGCGAGCCGAACCGCGCCCGCGCCGCCTGGGCCGGCTCGAGCGGCCCGCCCTGCAGGGCGTCCTGATCCGCGAGTTCGTCAACTTCTCGTCCTACTGGCGCTCGACGACCTTCTCCTCGACGATCGACCCGACGATCTACCTGCTGGCCTTCGGGTTCGGCTTCGGCTCGCTCGTCTCGCAGGTCGGCGGCTACGACTACGTCGAGTTCGTCGGGACCGGGACGGTGGCCACCGCGGTGCTGTTCTCGAGCGCGTTCCCGGCCATGTTCGGGACCTTCATCAAGTACAAGTTCCAGCGGACCTACGACGCCATCCTGGCCGCGCCCGTCGACACCGAGGAGCTCGTGACGGCCGAGGCGCTCTGGATCGCGACGCGCGCGGGCGTCTACGGCTCGGTGCCGATGCTGGTGGCGATCGTCTTCGGCCTCGACCCGTCGTGGGGGATGCTGACCGTGCCCTTCATCGGCTTCGTGGCCGGCTTCGGGTGGGCCTCGTTCGGGATCTGCATCGCCGGCTTCGCGTCGTCGATCGAGAACTTCAACTACGTCATCAGCGCCGTCCTCACGCCGCTCTTCCTGGTCGCGGGCACGTTCTTCCCGCTCGACGGGCTGCCGCGCTGGGCGCAGATCGCCGGGGCGTTCAACCCGCTGCACCACTGCGTCGAGCTCGTCCGCCACGCGGCGTTCGGCTGGGAGGGCGCGGCGGACCTCGGGCACCTCGCGGCCATCGTCGTCTTCGGGCTCGTGACGTGGCGCGTGGCGATCGTGGCGATGACCCGCAAGCTCGTCGACTGAGGCCCGCGCGTGGGTCTCGTCCTGCGCCTGCTCGTCAACGCCGCGGCGCTCGCCGTGGCCGCGTGGGCCCTCGACGGCATCCGCAGCGACGGCCCCGCGTGGCTGCTCGTGACGGCCGCCGTGTTCGGAGTCGTCAACGCGTTCGTCCGGCCCGTGCTGACCTTGGTCTCGCTGCCCCTGATCGTGCTGACGCTCGGCCTCTTCCTGCTCGTGGTCAACGCCCTCGCCCTGCTGCTCGTGGACGCGATCGCACCGGGGTTCCACGTCGAGGGCTTCGGCACGGCGGTGGTGGGCGCCGTGATCGTCTCGGCCGTGAGCTGGGCGCTCTCGCTCGTCCTCCGCGACGTCTGAGGGGCGGGCGGGCGCCGGTCGATGACCGGCGGCTCCTCGGCGGAGGACCGTCGACGACGTCAGCCCGCCGGCCGCCCCTGCTCCGCGTCGAGTGGCGGGCGCTCCGCCTCCTGACGGGCGCGGCTCAGCATGTGCGCACGCGCCGAGCGAGGCCGCGCGCCGTCCACGTCGACGAATCCGTACTCCCCGGCCAGCTCGGCGCTGACGAGCGGTCGCCCCGTGTGCCGGAGCACGTCCTCGTCGCCCGCGAGGGCGGCGACCGCGCGTCCCTGGAACTGCGGCGACTCGGAGTTCGAGAGGTCGAAGAACTGCGCGTGCCGCATCACGCCCTCCGTGCGCACGAGCCCGGGGTAGAGCGACACCGCCGTCACGCCGTGCGGCTCGAGCTCCCACGCCATGTCGGCCGTGAGCCGGTCGATGGCGGCGTGCGCGACGCCGTAGCCGACGGGGTGCACGTAGCTCTGCGCACCCCAGAAGGACGTCGAGACGATCAGCCCGCGGCGCCGGGGCACCATCGACTGCGCCGCCAGGCGCGCGGCGACGTAGTGCGACCGCACCGGCACCTGCCAGAGGGCGTCCCAGAGCTGCACCGGCTGGCGCCAGAAGGGACCGGGACCGTGTCCGCTGCCGTCGTGGAAGCGCTCGTAGCCGCCCCAGGCGTTGTTGACGAGGACGTCGATGCGGCCCTGCTCGGCGAGGACGCGGGCGAACAGCGCCTCGACCTCGGCGTCCACGGTGCTGTCGCAGCGGACGCCGATGCCCGTTCCCCCGGCCGCCGTGACCTCGGCCGCTGTCGCGGCCACCGTGCCGGGCTGACCCCCGGGAGCGACGCCCTCCTCGACGGTCCGACCCGTCACGTAGACGGTCGCCCCGGCCTCGCCGAGGCCGACCGCGAGACCTTTGCCGACGCCCCGGCTGGCTCCCGTGACCACCGCGACCGTACCCTCGAGCGTCCTGCCGACCTCCATCGCACCCTCCGTGTTCGACGGCGCCACTCTAGCGAACGTACGTTCCCCATCGCTTCCTCCGTACGCGCGTTTCATGCCGCCAGGCGGGTGCCACCATTCCCCATGTCCGCGAGAAGACCCGAGCAGCTGGACGACCTGGCGCTGCTCATCGAGCCACGCCTGCGGGAACGGCAGATGCAGGACGGCGTCCAGGCGCGGCTCCGCTTCGCCGGACGGCGCGCGACCGTCGTGCTGCCCCAGGAACTCGTCGGTGCGAGCTTCCCCGAGATGCTCGGGGCACTGCTCGACGAGGAGGCCGAGCTGCGCGCCGTCGGAGACGACCGCGAGCGCTGGCTGGACACGCAGGACGCCGACCGGCCGACCCACACGCTGCGCGAGGAGTGGCGGCGACGCGAGCGCAACGCCACGCGGTTGCGGGCGCTGCTCGGTCCCGACCTCGACCGCTTCGCGGCCGCCGAACGCCCCCCGCCCGAGCGCCGTCGCCCGCCCCGTGGCGGTCCGGCCTCCGCCTTCGGCGGCTTCGGCGTGCGCTGGATGCGCTGACCCTCGGGGCAGCCGCGGGCGGGACCCTCAGCGCTCGGCCGCCTCGGCGCGCCCGCGGCTCGACCCGGCGTAGGCGGCGTCCCGCAGCCCGAGCAGGCCGATGGGCGGGAGACCGGCGCCCGCGTTGGCCGGATCGAACCGCAGTGCCTCACCCTCGGCCGGGGAGAGCCGCCGGCCGAGCGCGAGCTCGAGCAACGGACGGTCGTCGGCGCGGGCGAGCGGAGCGGCGGCGACGGTGATCCGCACACCGCCCGTCGCCACCGCGGCGTGCAGGCCGGCGAGGCCCGCCGCCACCTCCCCCGCCGCCTCGATCCGCGCCGTGACGAGCCGGGCTTCGCCGTCGACCCGAAGCGGCAGGATGCTCGAGTGCAGGGCCTCCGCCGGTCGACGCGTGGCGCGCAGGACGTGGCGCAGCAGCGGCCACCCGGGCCAGACGCTCGTCAGGAGCAGGTCCTGGTGGCGTCCCGGACCGCCGACGTCGACAAA
>CADCWC010000158.1 GCA_902806305.1 uncultured Thermoleophilia bacterium
GCTGCGACGCGCTCGTCCGCTGCCACGAGCAGTGCGAGCGAGGCTCCGACGGACACCGACACGAGCGCCAACCGGCCCTCGGCGACATCAGGGCGCCGCGCGACCGCGTCCGTGACGGCGGTCGTCGCGGCGAGCGTACTCGTCGTCACGGCGCCGCGCGCGAGTCCCGGCGGGTCCGGTACGACCGTCAGGAACCCGACCCGGCCGAGCGCCCGCCCGAGCCGCCGCACGTCCGGCTGGCGCCGCCCGTCGGGTGTCGCGCCGTTGACGAAGACCACGGCCGGGAACGGGCCGCGGCCTGGCGGACGCACGACGGTCGCCGGCACGCCCGCGATCGTCCGCTCCTCGACGACGGGCGCACGCGTGAGGCGCTCGGCCAGCGCGGAGGCGACGGGCGCCTGCAGCGTGAGGGCGAGCACGCCGAGCGCGCGCGCCTGCGCCTCGAGCACGGGGGCCGCCCGAGCCGTCGCGACGGGAACGGCGACCATGCCCGCGACGCAGACCGCCAGGCCGAGCGAGCGGGCGGCCGCCCGAGCCCCCCGCACGGCGCCACGCTCCTCGGTCGGCGGATGGGCCTTCCGCCGACCGAGGGTCACGGGCGACGCAGCGACGTGATCTGACGACCCTGGCCGTCGAAGTTCTCGGGCCGGAGCCAGGCCGTCAGACGGTCGCGGACGACCGGCCACTCCGAGTCGACGATCGCGTACCAGGCGGTGTCGCGGTTGCGGCCCTTGACCACCGTCGCCTGCCGGAAGGTCCCCTCGTAGCGGAACCCCAGCCGCTCGGCCGCGACCCGCGACGGTGCGTTGAGGGCGTCGCACTTCCACTCGTAGCGCCGGTAGCCGAGGTCGTCGAAGACGTGCCGCATCAGGAGGTACTGCGCCTCCGTGGCGGCACGGCGCCGTTGCAGGAGCGGGGAGAGGTGGATGTGGCCGACCTCGATCGAGCCCGCCTCCGGCTGGATGCGGAGAAGGCTCGCGACACCGACCGCCCCTCGCTCGGCCGAACCGGTCAGGGGGTCGGTGTCGACGATCGCGTAGAAGCAGGGGTCGTCGCCGTGCGCGACCTGGCTCAGCCAGTCGCGGTAGGCCGCGAGGTCGGCGAACGGCCCGTAGGGCAGGTAGGTCCAGCTCTCACCGCGAGCATCGAGCCGGTCGGCGGCGAACAGCTGCTCTCCATGACGGTCGGGATCGAGCCGCTCGAGCCGGCAGTAGCGGCCGGCGGGCACGACTGCGGCCGGTCGCGGTCGCGGCGTCCACCCGGGGACGGCCGGCCCGATCGGCTGGCCCAGCGCGTTCGTCTCCACGGCGGCTGCCGACACCGGCCGACTCACGGCTCAGGCGACGCGCGTCCGGAGCGCGGTCGCGAGCTCGCGGACGTACGCCTCGAGGGCCTCGGGTCCGCCGCGTTCGACGACGTCGAGCGCCGCGGAGGCGACGATCGCGCCGTCCGCGCCCGCCTCGAGGAGCGCCGCCACGTGCTCCGGACGCGAGATGCCGAACCCGGCGATCAAGGGGGTGTCGGGCGCCGCCGCCCGCGTCTGCTCGACGAGCCCCGCCATCCGCTCGTCCAGCGTGTCGCGCGCGCCCGTGGTGCCGACCGCGGCCACGAGGTAGACGAACCCGCGGCTCGCGGCCGCCGCCACCGAGATGCGCTCGGGGCGCGAGGTGGGCGCGACGAGGTGCACGAGGTCGATCCCGACGGCGGTCGCCGCCGACCGCAGCTCGCCGGACTCCTCGGGCGGGACGTCGGCCACGATCAGCGCCTCGGCGCCGGCCGCCGCCGCGTCGCGGCAGAAGGCCTCGGCGCCGTAGGCCTCGACCACCGCGCCGTAGGTCATCGGGATGAGCGGGACGTCGACGCGGGCGTCGATCTCGGCCAGGACCTCGAGCGCGCGGCGCGGCGTCATCCCCGCGTCGAGCGACCGCTGGGCGGCGCGCTGGATCGTCGGCCCGTCGGCCAGTGGATCGGAGTAGGGGATGCCGAGCTCGAGCGCGGTCGCGCCGCCGCGCACCGCCGCCTCGGCGAGCTCGGGCGCGTCGTCGGACGCCATCACGTAGAGGATCAGGGCCGGCGTCCGGAGCTTCACTGCACCACCTCACGCTCAGGTTCAGGGTTCGGCTCGACCGCCCGCAGCGGGTGACCCTCCCGCTCGATGACGGAGCCGACGTCCTTGTCGCCGCGACCGGAGAGGCCGACGAGCACGACCCCGTCCGGGCCGAGCTCCCGGGCGACCCGCTCGGCCCGGGCGATCGCGTGCGACGACTCGAGGGCCGGGATGATCCCCTCCAGCAGGCAGAGGCGGTGGAAGGCCCGCAGCGCGTCGTCGTCGGACTCCGGCACGTACTCGGCGCGTCCCGTCTCGTGCAGGTGCGCGTGCTCCGGCCCGACGCCGGGATAGTCGAGCCCGGCCGAGATCGAGTGCGTCTCCTCGACCTGGCCGTGCTCGTCGGCCAGCACGTAGGACCGCGAGCCGTGCAGGACGGACACGCGGCCGCCGCCGATCGACGCCGCGTGGAGAGCAGCGCCGTCGCCGCCCGCCTCGACGCCGACGAGGCGCACGTCGTCGTCCCGGAACGGGTGGAAGAGCCCGATCGCGTTCGAGCCACCCCCGACGCAGGCCACCACCGCGTCCGGGAGCCGTCCGGTGCGCTCGAGCATCTGGGCGCGCGCCTCGTGGCCGATCACGGCCTGCAGCTCGCGCACCAGGTAGGGGTACGGGTGCGGGCCGGCCGCCGAGCCGATCAGGTAGTGCGTGGTCTCGACCGAGGCGATCCAGTCCCGGATGGCCTCGTTCATGGCGTCCTTGAGCGTGCCGGCGCCTGCCGTGACGGGCATCAGCGTGGCCCCGAGCAGCCCCATCCGGACGACGTTGGGCCGCTGGCGGCGCATGTCCTCCTCGCCCATGTAGACGACGGCCTCGAGGCCGAAGCGGGCGCAGACGGTGGCGGTCGCGACGCCGTGCTGGCCGGCCCCCGTCTCGGCCACGATCCGCCGCTTCCCGAGCCGCCGGGCCAGCAGCGCCTGGCCCACGGCGTTGTTGATCTTGTGCGCGCCGGTGTGGGCGAGGTCCTCACGCTTGAGCCAGATCTGGGCGCCGCCGACGTCCTCGGTCAGCCGCTCGGCGAGGTAGAGCGGGGTCTGCCGGCCGACGTAGTCGCGGTGCAGCGCCTCCATCTCCGCCGCGAAGGTCGGGTCCGCGAACGCCTCCTCGACGGCGGCCTCGAGCTCGTCGAGCGCGGCCATGACGGTCTCGGGGACGAAGCGCCCGCCGAAGGCGCCGAACCGGCCGCGGGCGTCGGGGCGGTGGGTGACGGCCGGTCTCACCGGTGTTCTCCTCGGGTGGGGGCGTTGCGGGCGGCCTGCACGAAGGCGTGCAGCTGCGCGTGGTCCTTGACGCCGGGCGCCGCCTCCGTGCCGCGGACGCCGTCGACGGCCCAGGGGCGCGCCGCGGCGACGGCGTGGCCGACGTTCCCGACGGTCAGCGAGCCCGCGAGCAGGACGCGGCGCCCGACGCCCACGGCGGCCGCCGTCCGCCAGTGCTCGGCCAGGTCGTCGGCGCGGGCCTCGGCGCCGAAGGCGCGGTCGAGCAGGACGGTCGAGCCGACGAGCGCGTCGTCCGCCGGCCGGTCGAGCGGCAGACGGTAGGCCTTGATGGCCCGAGCGCCGAAGCGCTCGACCACCTCCGGCGGCTCGGCTCCGTGGAGCTGCACGTGGTCGAGGTCCAGGGCGTCGACGAGCTGCTCGACCGTATCGGGATCCTCGTCGACGAAGACGCCGACCACGCCCACGCCGGCCGGCACCCGGGCCCGGAGCGCCTCGGCCTGGCGCGCGTCGACGGCCCGCGGCGACCAGTCGACCAGGATCAGGCCGATCAGGTCGGCGCCCGCCTCGACGGCCGCGTCGACGTCCTCCGGGCGCGTCAGCCCGCAGATCTTCACGAGGGGCGGCGCCGCCGTCACGCCCGCACGAGCTCCTCGAGCAGCGCCGGGTCGCGCATGAGGGCGGTGCCGACGAGGACGCCCGACGCGCCGGCCGCCTGGGCCGCCTTGGCGTCGGCCGGCGACGTGATCCCGGACTCGGCCACCACCACGAAGCCGGGCGGGACGCTCCGGATGAGCTCCCGTTGCGCCGTGCGGCTGACCTGGAGCGTCGCGAGGTCGCGCGCGTTGACGCCGATGATCGGCGCGCCGAGGTCGAGCGCCCGTCGCAGGTCCGCGATGTCGTGGACCTCGCAGAGCACGTCCATCTCGAGGTCCTCGGCGGCCTGCATGATCGCCTGGGCGAGCTCGTCCTCGACCAGGGCCATGATCACGAGCACGGCGTCGGCGCCGTGGGTCCGGGCCTCGAGGACCTGGTAGGGGTCGACCATGAAGTCCTTGCACAGGAGGGGCAGGTCGACCGCCCCACGCACGCGCTCCAGGTCGACGAGCGAGCCGCCGAAGTCACGGCCCGACGTCAGGACGGAGATGGCGGACGCCCCGCCCGCCTCGTAGGCCTTCGCCACCGCGACGGGATCGACGTCGGGGGCGATCGGGCCCTCCGACGGTGACGCGCGCTTGATCTCGGCGATCACGCCGAGGCGGCCCGCGGGGAAGGCAGCCCCGAACGGGCGCGTGGTGCGGCGACGCATGACCTCGCTGTGGGTCCACGCGCCGATGTCGGCGAGGTAGCTGCCGGAGTCCGGACGGGGGGCGGGAGAGTCGAGGCTCATGCCGACACCTTCGCACCCTGGCTGGCGCTGACCAGCCGATCGAGGAGGTCGCCCGCCCGCCCGTCGTCGACGGCCGTTCGCGCGGCGTCCAGGCCGTCGCGGAGGTCGGTCGCGCGCCCGGCCGCGACGAGGGCGGCCGCGGCGTTCAGCAGCACGGCGTCGCGACGCGGTCCGCGGGCACCGCCGAAGAGCTCCCGGACGATGCGGGCGTTCTCGTCGGCGTCGCCGCCCGCGAGCTCCTCGGGGCGACAGCGGGCCACGCCGAGGTCGAGCGGGTCGACGGTGCCGATCGCCACGCCGCCCTCATCGACGGTGGCGATCACCGCCGGCCCGACGGGCGTGAGCTCGTCGACGCCGCCCGCGCCGTGGACGACGAGCGCCCGCTCGGTGCCGAGCCGTTCCAGGACGCGCGCGAACGTCTCGACCAGCTCGGGCCGGAACACGCCGACCACCTGGGTCGAGCAGAGGACCGGGTTCGCGAGCGGGCCGAGCAGGTTCATCACCGTCCGGATGCCGAGCTCGCGACGGACGGGTGCCGCATGGCGCATGGCCGGGTGGTGGGACGGCGCGTAGAGGAAGCCGAAGCCGATGTCGTCGATCAGGTCGGCCACGGCCTGGTGGGGCAGCTCGATCGCGACCCCGAGCGCCTCCAGCACGTCGGCCGAGCCCGACCGGGACGAGACCGCGCGGTTGCCGTGCTTGGCCACGCCCGCCCCGGCCGCCGCCGCCACGAGCGCGGCGGTGGTCGAGATGTTGAACGTGCCCGACGCGTCGCCGCCCGTGCCGGCGGTGTCCACGAGGTCGGTCCGGCGCGGCGCGACGGCCACCACGTGCTCCCGGAGCGCGGCGGCGCAGCCCGCGATCTCGTCGGCCGTCTCGCCCTTGGCGCGCAGCGCCACGAACAGGGCCGCCGTCTGGGCCGGCGTCGCGTCGCCGGACATGACGAGCCCCATGGCCTCCCGCGCGCCGTCGGCCCCCAGGTCGTGGCCGTCCAGGAGGCGCTCGAGGTAGGCCCTCACGACGTCGCCCCGAGGGCCAGGAAGTTGGCCATCAGCCGTGGCCCGCCCGGCGTCAGGACCGACTCCGGGTGGAACTGGACGCCGTGCGTCGGCGCGCTCGCGTGACGGACGGCCATGACCTCCCCGTCGTCGGCCTCGGCGGTGACGACGAGCTCGTCGGGCAGCGGTCGGATCGCCGCCAGGGAGTGGTAGCGCCCCGCGGCGAAGCGCTGTCCGAGCCCCTCGAGCAGCGGGTCGGGACCCGTGGCCGCCACGTCGGCCGCCTTGCCGTGGACCAGGATCCTGGCCCGCTCGACCGTGCCGCCGTGGAGCTCGACGATCAGCTGGTGGCCGAGGCACACGCCCAGGATCGGCAGGCGACCGTGGAAGCGACGGACGAGCGAACCCGAGACGCCGGTCTCGGCGGGCCGGCCGGGGCCGGGGGAGATCACGAGGTGCGTGGGCGCGAGCGCCTCTGCCTCCTCCTCGGAGACGGCGTCGTGGCGGCGCACCGTCACCTCGGCGCCCGCCTCGGCCAGGCCGTGGGCCAGGTTCCAGGTGAACGAGTCGTAGTTGTCGATCAGCAGCACGTGCCGCCGCCCGTTGCCGTCGCTCACCGCCCGTACCGTCCCTGCTCGGCGACGTCGACGGCCTCGCGCAGGGCGCCGAGCTTGTTCAGGCACTCCTGATGCTCGGTGGCGGGCACGGAGTCCGCCACGATCCCGGCGCCCGCCTGCAGCTCGGCCACCCCGCCGCGCATGACGATCGTGCGCAACGCGATGCAGGTGTCCATCTCGCCGCCGAACCCGACGTACCCGACGGCCCCGGCGTAGATGCCGCGCCGGTGCGGCTCGAGCGCGGAGATGATCTGCATCGCGCGGACCTTCGGCGCGCCCGAGACGGTGCCCGCGGGAAAGGTCGCGCGAAGCAGCGAGAACGCGTCCTCGCCGGGGTTGAGCTGCCCCTCGACGTTCGAGACCAGGTGCATGACGTGCGAGTAGCGCTCCACCTCGAGCAGCTTCGTAGGCCGGACGCTGCCCGGGCGGCACACCCGTGACAGGTCGTTGCGCGCCAGGTCGACGAGCATCAGGTGCTCGGCGCGCTCCTTCTCGTCGGCCTCGAGCTCGGCCGCGAGCGCGTCGTCGGCGGCGGCGTCGGCGGCCCGCGGCCGGGTGCCCGCGATCGGCTTCAGCTCCGCGAGGCCGTCCCGGCTCAGCGAGACGTGCTTCTCGGGCGACGCGCCGACGAGCGCCACGCCCCCGAAGTCGAGGAAGAACATGTACGGCGACGGGTTGACGGAGCGCAGGGCACGGTAGACCGCGAACGGGGTCCGGGCGGTCGGCCGGTGGTGGCGCTGGGACAGCACGATCTGGAAGGCGTCGCCCGCCTCGATGTGCTCCTTGGCGAGCGCCACGCGCTCGACGTACTCGTCCGGGTCGAGCTCGGGATGCGACTCGGCCACACCGGTCAGCGGCGCGACGGGCAGCGTGCCGTCGGGCAGCGGGCCGGCCAGCCGCGCCACGAGCTCGTCGGCCAGGCCCTCGTGCCCCGGCTGGGCGATCACCTGCAGCGTCCGGCGCACGTGGTCGAACGCCACGAGCGTCGGCACCTGGAGGAATCGGGCGGGCGCCGCGATGTCGTCCGCGCGGCGCTCCGGCAGGGTCACCGTCGGCTCGAAGCGCCGCACGGCGTCGTAGCCCAGGTAGCCGACCACGCCCCCGAAGAACGGCGGCAGGCCGGTGGCGTCGACGTCGGCGTAGCGCGCGACGAACTCGCGCAGACGGGCGAAGAGGTCGCCGTCGGGCGGCGCGTCGAGCGAGACCGTCTCGCAGCCTGCGGCCAGGAACGAGTACCGGCCGACCTGCTGGCCGCGCTCGATCGACTCGAGCAGGAAGCCGGGGCCGAGGTCGCGGATCCGGAGGTAGGCGCCGACCGGGGTCATCAGGTCGGCGGGCAGCTCACGGACGGAGGGACGCGGACCCGGACGGGTGCGGGGGCGGGGTGGCGTCGGGCCGGCGATGCCGGTGAGGGGCTGGACGGTCATGGGTTCGGTGGCCTGCGTCGTCTGGAGGGGCGGATCCGGGCAACAAAAAAGCCTCCCGGTGAGGAGGCTTGAGGGCGGACGCGTGGGTGCGCGGCCTCGGGCCGCGGTCGCGGGTCCGCCCTAGGTCCACCACCACGACGACGCACCGGCGGGAGCGGTCGACACGGCGGGGCGGAGGGACGCGAGCGGCAAGGCCTACGAAGAGTGGCGGGCGCCGGGCGGCGTTGTCAAGCCCTCGAGCAGGGCGAGGTCGTGCCGGTCGTGGTCGAGCGGGTCGTAGCCCTGGTGGTGGCGCAGCTGCAGGGCGCCGCTGATGCAGCGCACGGGCCGTCCGCCGATCGCCCCGCCCGCGCGGAGCTCGGCCCCGGGGTAGACGCCGAAGGAGCCGTCGTCGAGATCCTGCCGCCAGTCGCCGCGACCGTCGGGGCGGACGACGTGCACGTCGACCTGGCGGCCGTCCGCCGCCCGCAGCACGTGGCGCGCGGGGAGTCCCGGCCGGACGTGCGGGTCGTGCCGGTAGCCGAGGGACGCGAGCGCGGCGGCGGCCCGCGGCACGTCGTCGCCGGCCACGACCAGGTCGAGGTCGCGGTGCGGACGCGTCTGCGCCGCGAGCAGGGCGTCGACGCCCCAGCCGCCGTCCACGACGACCCGGACGCCCGCCGCGTCGAGCGCGGCGAGGACGGCCAGGACGTCGTCCGGCGTCATCTCCTCGCCGCCGTCGGGCTGCCCAGCGTCGTCCACGATCGCCCACTGTACGGCCCACCGGACCGGCTCGGGTCGCGTGGTACAGTCGCCCCTCGTGCCCCGCACGGTCATCCTCGGCGCCGCCCGCACGCCCTTCGCGCGCCTCCTCGGTGCGCTCGCGCCGTTGACGGCGGTGGAGCTCGGCACCGCGGCCGCCCGCGCGGGGATCGACCGGTCCGGCCTCGAGGCGGCCGACGTCGACTACTGCGTCTTCGGGACGGTCGTCCAGGCGGGCCAGGGCCAGATCCCGTCGCGTCAGGTCTCGATCGGCGCCGGGCTGCCCGAGGACGTCGGCTCGGAGACGGTCAACAAGGTCTGCGCGTCGGGTCTCCGCGCGATCGCCGTGGCGGACGCCGTCGTCCGCCTCGGTGACCACCGCGTCGTCCTCGCGGGCGGCATGGAGTCGATGACCAAC
>CADCWC010000159.1 GCA_902806305.1 uncultured Thermoleophilia bacterium
GCGGGGCGTTCGCGACCTCCGAGATCATCTTCATCAAGGAGGTCGGGATCGGGACGGCGGCCGCCGTGCTGATCGACGCGACGATCGTCCGCGCGCTGCTCGTGCCGGCGCTGATGCGGCTCATGGGCGACCGGAACTGGTGGGCGCCCGCACCGCTGCGGCGGCTGCACGCCCGCGTCGGCCTGTCGGAGGCCGGGCCCGCGGCCGGCCGCGGCGCGACCGCGTGACGTCAGCGCAGCGTCGTCGCGAGCAGGAGCCCCGCCGCGACGGACCTCGTCCTCACCGCCCGGCCAGCAGCTCGCGGGCGATCACGACGCGCTGGATCTGGTTCGTCCCCTCGTAGATCTGGCAGATCTTGGCGTCGCGCATCATCCGCTCCACCGGGTACTCGGCGATGTAGCCGTAGCCGCCCAGGATCTGCACGGCGTCGGTCGTCACGTCCATCGCGACGTCCGAGCAGAGCAGCTTGCACATCGCCGAGTAGCGGGTGAAGGACGGTGCCGTCGCCCCCTCGTCCAGCATCTCGCCCACCCGGTAGAGCAGGAGCCGCGCGGCCTCGGTCCGCGTCTGCATGTCGGCCAGCATGAACTGGATGCCCTGCTGGGCGGCGATCGGCTTGCCGAACGCGTGGCGCTCCTGCGCGTAGGCCAGGGCGTAGTCGATCGCCCCCTGGGCCAGGCCGAGCGCCTGCGCGGCGATGCCGGGGCGCGACCGGTCGAGCACGCGCATGGCGAGCCGGAAGCCGTCGCCCTCCCGGCCCAGAAGTCGATCGGCGGGGATGCGGCAGTCGTCGAAGAGCAGCTCGCCCGTCGTCGAGCCGCGGATGCCCATCTTGTGCTCGAGCCGCCCGACGGAGAAGCCGGGGTCGTCCGCCTCGACCATGAAGGCCGACACGCCGGCGTGCCCGGCGGACGGGTCGGTCTTGGCGAAGACGGCGTAGGTCCCGGCCACGCCCGCGTTCGTGATGAAGCGCTTGGCCCCGTTCAGCACGTAGTGCCCGCCGTCGCGCACGGCGGTCGTGCGCATCGCCGCCGAGTCGGATCCGGCCTCGGACTCCGTCAGGGCGTAGGCCGCGATCACCTCGCCCGAGGCCCAGCGCGGCTCGTAGCGGGCGCGCTGCTCCGGCGTCCCGGCCAGTCGCACCGGGATGGCGGCGAGGTCCTGCACCGCGAGCAGGAGCCCGGCCGTGGCGTCGACCTTCGAGATCTCCTCGACGGCCTGCAGCTTGAGCAGCGCACCGGTGCCCGTGCCGCCGTACTCCTCGTCGAAGCACAGGGCGAACACGCCGTTCTCCCGCATCAGCTCCACCCACTCGTGCGGGAACCGGCCCTCGCGGTCGATCTCGGCGGCGAGCGGCGCGATCCGCTGCTGCGCGAGCTCGCGGACCGCGTCGAGGAGGGACGCCCGCTCGTCGGCCGTCACCGCCACGTCGGACGCTCCGCGGGCACAGTCGCCATCGCCCCATCGTATCGCCGCACGCGGGGCGCGACCGGACCGGAGGGGACCCGCCGGACGGACGACGTCAGCGTCGCGCGAGCAGCCGCACGCCCGCGACCACGACCAGCGCGGCCACGACCAGCACGACCACGAGCTTCAGCAGCGCCATCACGGCCCCGACGACGACGCCGACCAGCGTGAAGGCGAGCCACAGCGCCACGAGCACCACGCCGACCTGGAGCGGCAGGGATCGGCGGCGGAGGGCCGCGAGGGGGCTCGTCGGGGTGTTCGGGAAGGTGTCCATGGCCGCAGCGTGTCACGGTGCCGGACGGTGGGCCGTACGGGCACCCCTACACCGCCCGTGGGCAGCCAGGCCTCGACCGCCGTCAGACGTCGATCGTCAGCGTCTCCGGACCGCCCGCCGCGCGGACGAGGTACGTGTTCTCCCGGCCGACGGCGCCGAGGCCGGGGAAGACGAGCTTCGGCTCGACGGCCACGACGTTCCCCGCCATGAGCGGCGCGTCGTTCCCGACGGCCAGGACGGGTGCCTCGTTGATCTCGAGCCCGACGCCGTGGCCGACGAAGCGCACGCGCCCGGGGCCATGGCCCATCCAGGCGTCGCCGAACCCGGCCTCCTGCGCCAGCTCGAGGCCGCGGGTGTAGAGCGTGGAGGCCGGCACCCCGGGCACGAGCAGGGCCTCCAGCTCGGTCAGGATCAGCTCGCAGACCTGCAGCGCGTGGTCGAGCGGCGGATCGAGCCGCTCGCTGAAGAGCGTGCGCGTGGCGTCGGACAGGTACCCGTCGCGCGCCCCGCACAGGTCGACGACCATCGCCATGCCGACCTTGTGGGCCGAGCCCTTGGCGCCGCGGCCGACGGCCGGCGACGGGCCGGGACCGCCGAGCGGCGTCTCCGAGTAGGCCGGGAGCGCTGCGTCGGGCCCCGTCATCACGGCGCCGAAGAACATCTCGCCGTTCAGGCCGCGGAAGCGCATCGGCCCCTGATGGCCGAGCCGGCGCAGGCGCTCCTCGAGGAGGATCTGGAGGTCGAGGTCGGTGAGCTCCGGACGGAGCGCCTCCCGCGCCGTGCGGTGGGCCGCCATGACCTGTCCGCAGGCGGCGCGGATCCGGGCGACCTCCCAGTCGCTCTTCCGGGAACGGACGTCGAGCAGGGCGGCCGACACGTCCACGAGCTCGACGTCCGGCCACATCCGCCCGTAGCGCAGGTACGCCGCGGCCGGGAGGACGTCCAGCTCGAGCCCGAGCCGACGGACGTGACCGGCCGCCCGTCGCACCGCGTCGGGGAGGCCCCGCAACGACGTCAACGGCTCGATCGAGCGGAGCCGGGACTCGGCTCGCGCCCGGTCGACGTCCCGGCGGACGAGCAGGAGCGGCTCGCCGGTGGCGGGCACGATCAGGTGCGCGTTCTGGACGGTCCCCGTCAGGTAGACGAGGTCGGCCGCCTCGACGACGAGGGCCGCGTCGATCCCGCGCTCGCGCAGCCGCCCCTGGAGCGCCGCCGTCCGGGTCTGGAGCTCCTCCGCCGGGACCAGCACGTCAGTCGAGCACGACGCCGACGCCGATCTCCCGGATGCGCCCGTCGCCCCCGAGGCGGAAGTCCGTGACGCGGCCCCCCGGCCGGAGGCGTCCGAGCATCCAGAGCCGCGGCGCCAACCGGGCGACGCCGGGGTACGCCCGCCGCAGCGCGGCCAGGCCGGCGCCCACGCGCACTCCACGGGTCGTGCGGTAGCGAGCGAAGCGCGCCTGCACGTACGTCGCCCGACCACCGGTGAACGTGACGCGCAGCCCCTGCGACGGATAGGCGCGGACGACGACCGGCCCGAACGGCGACGACGCCCGTTCCACGAGCCGCCCGCGACCGAGGGTGGCCCCGACCGCCCGCACGCCGTCGCCGACGGCGACCGGGCCGATCGAGCGGCCGAGGCGGATCGGCTCGTCCGTGGCCGCCGCGCTCGCCACGGGAGCCCCGATCGAGGCGGCGATCGCGAGGGGAGCGACGAGGGCCGCGCGCATCGGCCGATCCTACCGCTCGGGGCGGGCGGACCCCCGGACGCGCTCGCGGCCCGCGCGGAAGACCTCGACCACCTCGGGGGCCATCCAGAAGTCGGTGTCGCCGTCGGGGCGCCGCTCCACGGAGATCGGGAACGTCCGCTCGAGCCTGCGGGCGTACCGGCCGGGCCAGGCCAGGATGCCCGCCACACCGCGCGTCCCGGCCTCCAGGCCGAGCCGCGCCGCGATGTCGCGACCCGTGAGCCGTTCGCCGGGGGCGTCGAGCAGCAGATCGAACAGCCGGCGCGCGGGCGGGGCGCTGCGGCCGTAGAGCCAGGCCGCCTCGTCGACGTCCTCCGACGACCAGCCGTGCGCCCATGCAGCGCGTCGTCCCGGGCCGCGGTCACCCCACGGACCGTGGCCGCGCGTGGGCGGCGACCCCGCCCCGCCCTCGAGGAAGCGGGCGAACCAGGCGTAGAACTCCGGGACCCGCTCCTCGGGGACGGCGACGGTGATCTGCTTGTCGGCCACCTACAGGGCGACCTCGGCGCCCTCGGGGCCCTGCTCACGCCTCGCGTGCCCGCCGCGGCAGCCGCCGTGGCCGTGCCGACCGTGGTGGTCGTGGTGGCCGAACCCTCGGCGTCCACCCCGGCCCCGGGCGCCGGGCCCGGCCAGGAAGCGGGCGAAGAGGCTGGAGAACTCGCCGATAGCATCGGCCGAAGGCCGATCGGCGAGTCTGGGGCGGTCAACGGAGCCGTAGGCGACCTTGACCGTCGCGAACGCGGCGACCCGGTCGGCCGGGACGCTGACCGTGATCTGGGTCTCCTGCGTCGTCGATGGTGCTGGGCTCTCCATGTGTCCTCCTGTCGAGTGCTGATGCGTTACTACCATATACATAGTAGATACTTAAGTAAAGCGACCCGTGTGCCGTCTGGTCTCGCGTCCGGCTCCGCGGCGGAGCGGCCGGACGGACCGGCCCTATGCTGCCGCGGTGATCCTGGAGAACGGCACCGTCTACACGCTGGACGCAGCCTTCCGGGCCCGCGCCCTGGCGGTCACGCGCGACGGTCGCGTCGCCCGCGGCGTCGAGGCCTGGGAGGGCTCGAGCTCCGCCGTCTCGTCCGAGCGGATCGACCTCGACGGCCGCGTCGTCGTCCCGGGCCTCGTCGACGCGCACGTCCACTTCCTGTCGTGGGCCCTCGCGCAGTCGCGGCTGCGCCTGCAGGCCTGCCGCAGCGTGGCCGAGTGCCTGACCGCGGTCGCCGAGCGGCACGCCGAGGACCGCGCGGCCGGGCGGGCGGACGGCTGGCTGGTGGGAGCGGGCTGGCGGGAGGCCCTGTTCCCGGACGGTCGCCCGACCGCGGCGGCGCTCGACCGGGTGCTTCCCGATCGGCCCGCGGCGTTGTGGGCGCACGACAACCACTCGCTGTGGCTGAACACCGCGGCCCTCCGATCCGCCGGCCTCGACCTCGAGGCGGCCGCGTCCCCGGGCGGCGTGGTCGAGCGGGACGCCGGCGGGCGACCGACCGGCGTGCTGCGCGAGCGGGCGGCCTGGGACTTCCCCGTGCCGGCCGCCGACGCGGGGGACCGCCTGGAGGCGGTGCTGGCGGGCCAGCGGCTCGCCCACCGGCGCGGGGTCACCGGGGTCCACGATCTCGAGGCCGACCACGGCTTCCGTGTCTGGCAGGCCCTCCACGGCGATCGGCGCCTGACGCTGCGCGTGGTCGCGGGCCAGCAGGCCACGCGGCTCGACGCGGTGCTGGCCTGCGGCCTGACGACGGGGTTCGGGGACGAGCAGCTGCAGGTCGGGCCGGTCAAGGCCTTCATGGACGGGACCGTGGGGAGCCGAACCGCCCGGATGCTGGAGCCGTTCGCCGACGGCGGCACGGGCGTCGAGATCACCGGGCGAGCGGCCCTCGAGGAGCTGGTCCGGCGCGCCACGGCGGGCGGTCTGGCCGTCGCGGTCCACGCCATCGGCGACCGGGCGAACCGCGAGGCGCTCGACGCCCTCGAGGCGACCGCCGCCCTGTGGCACGAGGCCGGCCTGCGCCCGCGGATCGAGCACGCGCAGCTGCTCCACCCGGACGACGTGGCCCGGTTCGGGCGGCTCGGCGTGGTGGCCTCGATGCAGCCGTCGCACGCGCCCTCCGATCGCGACGTGGCCGACGCCGCGTGGGGCTCGCGCGTGGTCACCGCGTACGCGTGGCGCGCCCTCCGCGACGCGGGCGCGACGTTGGCGTTCGGCTCCGACGCCCCGATCGAGGAGCTCGACCCCCTGGCGGGCCTCCACGCCGCCGTCAACCGGACGGTCGACGAGCGGCCCGCCTGGCACCCGGAGCAGGCCCTCGACCCCCGGGCCGCGCTCGAGGGCTTCACGATCGGGCCGGCGGTGGCGGCGGGCCGGGAGCGACGCCTCGGGACGCTCGCCCCCGGGCGGCTCGCCGACCTCACCGTCCTCGACGGCGACCCGGTGGCCGGACCGCCCGAGGCGATCCGCCGGATCGGCGTGGTGGCGACCATGGTCGGCGGCCGGTGGGTGCACGGCAGGCCCCCGTGGTGAGCGCCGGCGAGGTCTCCTACCGCGCGCTGCTGGCGCGGGAGCACCGATCCGTCGTCCTGGCTTCCTCGGGAGCCACCCTCCTCGCGTCGCTCGACGCGCTGATGATCGCCACGGCGCTGCCGAGCACGGCGCGCGAGCTCGGAGGCATCGAGCTGTTCGGCCTGGCCGTCGGCGCGTACGCCGTCACGACGGCGGTCGCGCTGCCCGTCGGCGGCGCGCTGGTCGACCGGGGAGGCCCGTGGCGGGTCCTGCTCGCGGGCGCCGCCCTGTTCGGGCTCGGCTGCATCCTCGGGGGCTCGGCGAACAGCATGGAGGTCGTCGCTCTGGCGCGCGCGCTGCAGGGACTCGGCGCGGGCCTGCTCTTCTCCATCCCGGCTGCCGTCGTGGTGCTCCGGATCCCCGCCGAGCTCCGCCGGCACGCACTGGCCGTCAACTCGGTGATCTGGGGCGTCTCGGCCCTGGCGGGTCCCGCGCTCGGCGCACTGCTGACCGCGACGCTCTCGTGGCGCTGGACCTTCTGGATCAACCTGCCGCCGTTGCTCCTGACCGTGCTCCTCGGGGCGGCGGGCTTCCGGGGGAGGGCCTGGGTCCGCGGCCGGGCGGACCGGCTCAACCTCGTCGGGCCCACGTTGCTCGGCGCCGGTATCCTCGCGCTCCTCGTGGAACCGCTGCTCGCGGTGGTGCCCGCCCTCGTGTTCCTGCTGCATGAGCGGCGCAGCGCCGTCCCGGTGTTCCCGCGCTCGGCGGGTGGTCGCGCGGTGGCCGCCGTCTCGGCCGCGAGCGGCGTGGCCTTCCTCGGCGCCGACGCGTTCGTCCCGCTCGACCTGCAGGCCGGCGCCGGCTGGACCGTCGCCGAGGCCGCCGCGCCCATCGTCACCTCGACGCTGGCCTGGTCGCTCGGGGCGGTGCTGTCCGCCCGCCTGCAGCTGCCTGCCGTGCGTCAGGTCCGGATCGGATTCGTGCTCGTCATGGGCGGCGTGCTGGCCATGGGCCTTCCCCTCGCCGGAGGGGTGCTCGTGGCGGTCGGCCTGACGGTCGGCGGCATCGGCATGGGCCTGCTCTCGGCCGGCATGTTCGTCGCCGTGGCCGACATCGGTGAGCGGAGCGGGAGGGCGACCTCGAGCCTGATCCTGGCCCGGACGCTCGGCGGCGGCGTCGGCGTGGCCGTGGCCGGGGGCGTGATCGTCGCCGTGGCGGGACCAGAAGCGCTCGCCGCGGCCGAGCGTGGCGGCGGGGCGGTGCCCGACATCCACGCCGCTGCGCAGGCCGCCTTTCTGACCTGTGCCGTCCTCGGGTTGCTCGCGCTGCCGGCCGTCCGCCGTCTGGCGCGCGGCCGGGAGGCTCCACGCGTGCCGGAGCGCGCTCGTGACGCGTCGCTGCCCTGACGGCACTCAGCCGCGCCTGGTCGTCACCGCCTCGCTATGTGTCGCTCGCCCGCCGCCGCGGGCCCGTTCAAGCGACGTCGCGGAGCTGTTGCGCCGTGGCCAGGGCCTGCAGCTTCTTGAGGCTCTGGTTCTCGATCTGGCGGATGCGCTCGCGCGTGACGTTGAAGGCGCGACCGACCTCGTCGAGGGTGCGGGGCGCCTCGCCGTCGAGGCCGTAGCGGAGCTCGAGCACGCGGCGCTCGCGGAAGGAGAGCGTGTCGAGGATCTGCCGCAGCGCCTCCTTGCGCAGCGTGATCTCGGTCACCTCCTCCGGCTGATCGCCCCGTTCGTCGGCCAGGAAGTGGCCGAACTCGGACTCCTCCTCGTCCCCGACCGGCTTCTCGAGCGAGATCGGCGCCTGGGCCGAGCGCCGGATCTGCTCGATCTCGTCCGCGGGGATGTCCGTCTCCTTGACGAGCTCCTCGACCGTCGGCTCGCGGCCGAGCTGGGCGAGCAGCTTGCGCTCGACGCGGCCGATCTTGTTGAGCTTCTCGACCACGTGCACCGGCATGCGGATCGTCCGGGCCTTGTCCGCGAGCGCCCGGGCCACGGCCTGGCGGATCCACCAGGTGGCGTAGGTGGAGAACTTGAAGCCGCGCCGGTAGTCGAACTTCTCGACCGCCCGGACGAGGCCGATGGTGCCCTCCTGGATCAGGTCGAGGAACGGCAGCCCCTGGTTGCGGTAGTTCTTCGCGATCGAGACGACGAGCCGGAGGTTGGCCTCGACCATGTGCTGCTTGGCGCGCTCGTCGCCGCGCTCGATCCGCTTCGCGAGGTCGACCTCCATGGCCGCCGTGAGCAGCGGCACCTTGCCGATGTCCTTGAGGAAGAGCTGGAGCGCGTCCATCGAGATCTCGCGCGTCGAGAGGTCGAGCTCGTCCTCGACGTCCTCGTCGGGCCGCTCGCCGACGATCTCGATCCGAGCCTCCTCGAGCGCCCCGTAGATCTCGTCCATCTGGCCCGCGTCGAGGCTCAGCGGGTTCAGGGCCTCGGCGATCTCGTCCTGGCTCAGGAAGCCGACGCTGCGTCCGCGTCCGAGCAGCGTGCGGACCTCGTCGGACTCGATCGACGCCGCGACGCGGTGTGCCTGGGCATCTTCCTCGCCCGCTCTGCGCCGTGCCATCCCGCTCTGCCCCCCATCCGCGGTTCCCGCCGTGCGCCGGGCAGCATAGGCGCGGAGGCAGTGACGCGCCACCGCGCGGGAGCGGTCAGCCGACCTCGGCGAACGCGGCCGCGAGCCGACCGAGCCGTGCGTCCGGCGCGGCCCGCGCGACCTGACGGAACTCGGCCCGCGCCTTGTCGTGGCTGCCGATCCACCGGAGCAGCAGCGCGAGGTGCAGACGCGGCGAGGCGGCGTCCGGGTTGTCGCGCACGAGCGGGCCGAGCAGCCCGAACGCGTCGGCGGGCCGGTCCTTGTCGAACCCCGCCACGGCGAGCCCGACCCGGGCCTCGACGTTCCGGGGGTCGGGGCGG
>CADCWC010000160.1 GCA_902806305.1 uncultured Thermoleophilia bacterium
GGGGCGGGCATGATGGACGTCCGGAACGCGCTCGTGGAGGCCGGCGGCGACGTCGAGGCGGCGCGCCGGATCCTCCGCGAGAAGGGCATGGCCAAGGCCAACAAGCTGGCCGGCCGCACGACCACGGAGGGCCGCATCGGCGCCTACGTGCACGGCGGGAACACGAAGGGCGTGCTCGTCGAGGTCCGCTGCGAGACCGACTTCGTGGCCTCCAACGACAAGATGGGCGAGTTCGTGAAGGACCTGACGCTGCAGATCGTCTCGTCCGAGAACACGCGCTACGTGTCCGTGGACGACGTGCCGGAGGAGGTCCGGGAGGCCGAGCTCGAGGTCTACCGGGCCCAGGCGGCCGACAAGCCCGCGGCGGTGCAGGACAAGATCGCCGAGGGGCGGCTGAAGAAGTGGTACGGCGAGGTCGTCCTGCTCCAGCAGCCGTACTTCCGCGACGAGAGCATGACGGTCGAGGAGCATCGCGCCGCGCTCTCCCGCGAGATGGGGGAGAACATCGAGATCAAGCGCTTCGCCCGGTACGACGTCAAGGCCGGCTAGGCGATGTCCGTCACGCCGACGACGACGGAGTGGCGCCGGCGTGAGCCGTCCGGGCCCGAGCCCGGCGCCGACCCGGACGGCGCGTCCGCCGACGGGCGGGCCGCCTACGGGCGGATCCTGCTGAAGCTGTCCGGCGAGGCGCTCATGGGTGACCTCGCGTACGGCACCGACCCCGGCCGGGTCGACGCGCTGGCCCGGGCGGTGCGGGACGTGCACGACCTCGGCGTCGAGGTCGCGATCGTCGTCGGCGGCGGCAACATCTTCCGGGGCCTGTCGGCGTCGGCCAAGGGCATGGACCGGGCCTCGGCCGACTACGCGGGCATGCTCGCGACCGTCCTGAACGCGCTGACGGTCCAGGACGCGTGCGAGCGGCTCGGCGTCTACACCCGCGTGCTCTCGGCGCTCGAGATCCAGGAGGTCGCCGAGCCCTACATCCGACGCCGCGCCATCCGCCACATCGAGAAGGGGCGCGTCGTCATCTTCGCGGGCGGCACCGGCAACCCGTTCTTCACCACGGACACCGCCGCGGCGCTGCGCGCCTGCGAGATCGGTGCCGAGACGATCCTCATGGGCAAGAACGGGGTGGAGGGCGTGCTCGACGCCGACCCCCGCGTCGACCCGACGGCGCGGCTGATCCCCGAGATCTCGCACCTCGAGGCGATCGAGCGGGGCCTGCGGGTGATGGACACCACGGCGCTGTCGCTGTGCATGGAGAACGACATGCCGATCCGCGTCTTCAACGTCAACGACGAGGCCAACATCGTCCGCGTCACCCGCGGGATGCGGATCGGCACGCTCGTCTCGGCGGGCCCGGCCGCGGGCGGGGACGCGTCCGCCGCCGCCGGTCGGTAGGATCGACACCGCGATGACGGAGGAGAACGCATGCTCGACGACCTGCTGAGCGACGCCCGGCGCCGCATGGAGCGGAGCGTCGAGTCGACCAAGGGCGAATTCGGCACCGTGCGGACGGGCCGGGCCTCGACCTCGCTGCTCGACCGGATCCAGGTCGACTACTACGGCACGCGGACGCCGCTCAACCAGCTCGCCACGATCTCGGTGCCCGAGCCCCGGATGCTCGTCGTGACGCCCTTCGACAAGAGCTCCATCAAGGAGATCGAGAAGGCGATCCGGGAGTCGGACCTCGGGGTCAACCCGTCGAACGACGGCAAGATCATCCGCCTGCCGCTCCCCGCGCTGACCGAGGAGCGGCGGCGCGAGCTCGTCAAGGTCGTCCGCGGCCTGGCCGAGGACGGGCGCGTCGCGGTGCGCAACGTGCGCCGCGACACCCTGCACGGGACGAAGGAGCTCGAGCGCGAGGGCGAGGCGGGCGCCGACGACGTGCGACGGGCCGAGGACCGCGTGCAGAAGCTGACCGACGAGCACGTGGCCCAGATCGACGCCGCGCTGAAGCACAAGGAAGAGGAGATCCTGGAGGTCTGACGGCCTCCGGACGGGGCCGCTCCGGCTCGTCGGCTCCCCGTGATGCTCGACCGCTTCCGCCTCCCGCGCCGGATGCCGCGCAGCGAGCCGGAGCTGCCCGCGTCGGCGCGGACCGTGGCGATCATCATGGACGGCAACGGCCGTTGGGCCCGCAAGCGCGGCCTGCCGGTCCTGGCCGGCCACCGGGCCGGCACGGCGGCGTTGCGCCGGACGGTCGAGGCCGCGCCGGGCCTCGGCATCCGGTCGCTCTGCGTCTACGCGTTCTCGACCGAGAACTGGTCGCGCTCTGACGACGAGGTCCGCGACCTGATGGACCTGTTCCGCCACACGATCCGCACCGAGTTCCCGCAGCTGCACCGGCAGGGGGTGCGGATCCGCTTCCAGGGCCGGCGCGACCGGGTCTCCGACGAGCTGCTCGGGCTGATGACGGGCATCGAGGAGCAGACGGCCGGGAACGAGCGGCTCGACCTGTACGTCGCCTTCGACTACGGCGGCCGGGCGGAGATCGTCGACGCCTGCCGGCGACTCGTGGCGGACGGCGTCCGGGTCGAGGAGATCGACTCCGCCGCGCTCCAGGCTCGACTGGCCCGCCCCGAGCTGCCCGACCCCGACCTCGTCATCCGGACCTCGGGCGAGCGCCGGCTGTCGAACTTCCTGCTCTGGCAGGCGGCCTACGCGGAGCTCGTCTTCACGCCGACGCTCTGGCCCGACTTCGACGGCGAGGCGCTGCGGGCCGCGCTCCAGGAGTACGCAGGCCGCAGGCGCCGCTTCGGCGGGCGCGCCGGAGACCGGTGAGCCCGCTCGTCAACCGCATCGTCGTCGGGGTCCCGCTCGCGGTCGGCACGCTCGCCGCGCTCTGGGTGGGCGGGACGCCCCTGGCGCTCGTCGGCATCGCCTTCGCGCTCCTCGGCCTCGACGAGCTCTACCGGATGGGCCGACGCTACCGGCCGATCGTCCTCGCCGGTCAGCTCGGCGGTCTGGCCATCGTGGCCGGGGCGCACTGGGGCGGCATCGAGTGGATGCTCCTGCCGATCCCGCTCACGCTGCTCGCCACGTTCCTGCTCACGGCCGTCGTCGCCGGACGCAGCTCGGCCACCGTCTCGATCGCCCTGACGCTGCTCGGGCCGTGCTGGATCGCGCTCGGCATCGGGTTCCTGCTGCTCTTGCGGACCGCCGGACCGGACGACGACTACGGCCTGAACCTCGTGCTCGCCACGCTGCTCGGCGTCTGGGCGTCGGACATCTTCGCCTACTTCGGCGGCCGCACGTACGGCCGACGCAAGCTCGCCCCGGCCATCTCCCCCGGCAAGACGGTGGAGGGCTTCCTGACCGGCCTCGTGCTCGGCACGGCGGTCGTCTGGTTCACCCTCTACGGCCAGGGCGTCGGGCAGGGCGAGGCGCTCGTGGTCGGACTGGTGATCTGCGTCGCGTCCCCGCTCGGCGACCTGTTCGAGTCGTTCGTGAAGCGCGACCTGGGGGTGAAGGACTCGGGTCGCACGCTCGGGGCGCACGGCGGCGTGCTCGACCGCATCGACGCGCTGCTCTTCGCGGGGCCGGCCTCGTACATCGCGCTCGACCTGCTGGGGGCGCTCTAGGACCCGCCCGCCGGGCGTCGGCGCGCGAGGTGCGCGTCGAGGCGGTCGCCGAGCATCCTGGCCCGGCTCGCTCGTCTGCACCGGCCGTGCGGACGAGCGCACCCCGTCACACCGCGGCAAGCGCACCGTGAGGCCTCCGCAACGGGCGGGCCTCCCCGACGCCGATAGAGTGTGCCGGTGAGACGCGTGGTGATCCTCGGCGCGACCGGGTCGGTCGGCCGGCAGGCCCTCGACGTCGTCGCCGGCCAGCTCGGCCTCGAGCTCGTCGGCCTCTCGGCCCGACGCTCCGTCGAGCCGCTCCTGGAGGCAGCGGTCGCCCACGGCGTCGGCCGCGTCGCCGTCACGGAGCCCGCGGCCGCCGCCCGGGCGGCAGGCGCGTTCGCCGGTGAGGTCCTCGGCGGGCCGGACGGCCTCCTCCGACTCGTCCGGGAGGCGGAGGCCGACGTCGTCCTGAACGCCGTCGTCGGCGCGGCCGGGCTGGCCGCGAGCCTCGCCACCCTCGAGGCGGGCGCCGACCTCGCGCTCGCGAACAAGGAGAGCCTGATCGCGGGCGGCCCGCTCGTCCTGGCGGCGCTCGCCCGCTCCGGCCGGCGACTGCTGCCGGTCGACTCCGAGCACTCGGCGGTGCTCCAGTGCCTGGGGGGCGTCGACGGGGACGGGCCCGAGGGCATCGTCCTGACCGCCTCCGGGGGACCATTCCGCGGCCGGACGACGGACGAGCTCGCGGACGTCACACGGTCCGAGGCGCTCGCGCATCCGACCTGGGCGATGGGCGCCAAGATCACCGTCGACTCGGCCACGCTGATGAACAAGGGCCTCGAGGTCATCGAGGCGCACGTGCTGTTCGGCGTGCCGTACGACCGCATCGAGGTCGTCGTGCATCCCCAGTCGATCGTGCACGGCCTCGTCCGGCTCCGCGACGGGGCGCTGCTCGCGCACCTCGGCTGCCCGGACATGTGCGTGCCGATCTCCTACGCGCTCACGTACCCCGAGCGCGCCGCGACGACGGCGCCACGACTCGACCTGACGCAGGCGTTCTCGCTCGACTTCGAGCCGCCCGACCTCGACACCTTCCGCTGTCTGGCGCTGGCCCGCGAGGCGGGCGAGGCGGGCGGCACCGCGCCCTGCGTCCTGAACGCCGCGAACGAGGCCGCGGTCGACGCGTTCCTGGACGGACGGATCCGGTTCCTCGACATCGCCGCGCTCGTGGCCGGAGCGCTCGAGCGCGTCGCCGCAGAGCCGGTCGTCTCCCTGGCGCAGCTCGCGGAGGCCGACGCGACCGCCCGAGCGGCCGTCTCCGACCGGCTGGCGGTGAGCGCCCGATGAGCCTGCTCGTCCCGATCCTCGGGCTCCTGTTCCTGATCCTGATCCACGAGGCCGGCCACTTCCTGGTCGCGAAGGCCGTCGGTGCGCGGGCGACCAAGTTCTACGTCGGCTTCCCGCCTGCCGTGGCCCGCAGGCAGTTCCGCGGCACCGAGTACGGGCTCGGAGCGATCCCGCTCGGCGGCTACGTCCGCATCGTCGGGATGATGCGCCCCCAGGTCGACGACCTCTACCGGGTGGAGGACGCCGCGGAGGAGGCCGCGCTGCGGGCCGAAGGCGGCCGGCTCGACGAGCTGACGCCCGCCGTCCGCGAGCTGAGCGGCGCCATGCGCGCCGGGCGGTTCTCGGACGTGCCCGAGCTGGTCGAGCGGGCGCTCGAGGCGCTCGAGGTCGAGCGGCCGCACCTGCACGAGCGGACCCACGCCCAGGCCCACAAGGACCTGCTGCGGATCGCCGAGGAGGCCGACCCGCGCGCCTACTGGCGCCTCGCCGTGTGGCGACGCGTCGCCATCATCTTCGCCGGCCCGGGCGTCAACATCGCCGCCGCCTTCCTGATCCTGGCGGGCTTCTTCATGGTCGGCATCCCGCAACTCGAGCCGACCCGCCAGGTCGCCGCGGTGGTCGCGAGCTCGCCCGCCGCCGAGGCGGGCCTGCAGCGCGGCGACGAGATCGTCGCCGTGGACGGCCGACCGCTGAGCGAGCCGGCCGGGATCCGCGACGCCGTCCAGGCCGCGGACGGCCGACCGATCACGCTGACGGTCCGCCGCGACGGCGCCGAGCGCACGCTCGAACCGCAGGCCGCACGGCAGGTCGAGGGGCGCTGGCAGCTCGGGCTGCAGTTCGGCACCGAACGCGTCGGCACGCAGCGCTTCGGCCCGGTCGAGTCCACGCGGCTGGCGTTCGAGAACCTGACCGGCGCGACCGAGGCGACGCTCGTCCGGCTCAAGGAGATCGCGTTCGGGGAGGGTCGGGAGGACCTGACCACGGTGGTCGGCATCGTGGATCAGTCGCGACCGACCGTCTCGGACGGCTCCTACCCCTTCGTCCTGGCGATGATCTCGCTGGCCCTCGCCATCTTCAACCTGCTCCCGTTCATGCCGCTCGACGGCGGCCACATCCTGTTCGCGTTGATCGAGCGGGCGCGCGGTGGCAAGCCGGTGTCCCGAGGGGTCGTCTCGCGGGTCTCGGTGGTCGGCATCGCGCTGATGCTGATGCTGTTCTTCGTGGGACTGTCGAACGACGTCACGCGCCTGCAGGGCCCGTAGGGCGATCACCGCCGCGGAAACGGGGACAACGGCGCTCGGACGGTCGTCGACGAGGGAGGCCCGCCGCATGGCGCGCATCGAGGTGGAGGGGTACGGGACATACGAGGTCGAGGACGGGACGCGCCTCGTGCGGGCGCTCGAGGACCACGGCGTCGACATGCTCCACCGCTGCGGCGGCTACGCCCGCTGCACGACGTGCCGCGTGACGTTCACGGCGGGCGAGCCGGACGCGATGACCGTGGCCGAGCGCGACAAGCTGCTCGAACGCGACCTGCTCGGCCGGGTCCGGCTCTCCTGCCAGATCGTGTGCGACCACGACATGGCCCTCCGGCCGGCGATGCCGCTCGGGAGCAGCGATTTCACCGAGCCCGGGCCCACCCCGGAGGCCACGATCACCCCGGAGCCGGAGTGGACGACCCGCCCGGCGCCGTGACCGCGTCCGTGGCGGCGCGCGGCCTGGCGACCCCGCGGAGCGTCGCCGGCGAGCCGATACACTGAGGCCGGATGGCCAGCCCTCGCCAGATCCACGTCGGCGGCGTCGCGATCGGGGGCGGCGCCCCCGTGGTCGTCCAGTCGATGACGACGACGAAGACCCACGACGTCGACGCGACGCTCGCCCAGATCGAGCGGCTCGCCGCCGCCGGCCGCGAGATCGTGCGGGTCGCGGTGCCGGGGCTGCCCGACGCCGAGGCGCTGCGGCCGATCGTGCGGGACGCGCCCGTGCCCGTGATCGCCGACATCCACTTCAACGCCTCGCTCGCCCTTCGCGCCATGGACGCGGGCGTGGCCGCAGTGCGCATCAACCCCGGCAACATCGGCGGCGAGGCGAAGGTCGTGCAGGTCGTCGAGCGGGCGCAGGCCACCGGCACGCCCCTGCGGATCGGGGCCAACTCGGGCTCCCTGCCGGACCACCTGCGCTGGACCGCGACCGCCGACCCCGCGGGCGCGCTCGTGCGCGCGGCGCTCGAGGAGGTCGAGATCCTCGAGCGGCTCGGCTTCCACGAGTTCAAGATCTCCGTCAAGTCGAGCTCCGTGCCCGTGATGATGGCGGCCTACCGGCAGCTGTCGGAGCAGGTGCCCTACCCGTTGCACCTCGGCGTGACGGAGGCGGGCACGCTCCTGACCGGCGCGGTCAAGTCGTCGATCGGGATCGGCTCGCTGCTCGCGCAGGGGATCGGCGACACGATCCGCGTCTCACTCTCGACCGACCCGGTCGAGGAGGTGCGCGTCGCGTTCGACATCCTGCGGGCGCTCGGACTGCGCAAGTTCGGCCCGGAGCTGATCGCCTGCCCGTCCTGCGGCCGGACGAACGTCGAGGTGCACGAGCTGGCCGCCGTCGTCGAGCAGCGGCTGCTGGGCTATCGCGAGCACTTCGAGGTCGCCGTGATGGGGTGCGCCGTCAACGGACCGGGGGAGGCCGGCGACGCCGATTTCGGCATCGCGGGGGGCCGCGACGCGGGGCACATCTACGCCCACGGCGCCGTGCTGCGCCGCGTGCCGCAGGACCGCCTCGTCGAGGACCTCTTCGCCGAGATCGACGCCTGGATCGCGCAGGGCATGCCCCGCCCGCAGCGCGGTCGGCGCAAGCTCGATCTGCCCGTCGTCCTGACCGGAGGTGCCGCATGACGTCCGACCCGCTCGAGCGCGCCCGTCGGCTGGCTCGCGACGTGGCCTTCGGTCCCTCCGGGCCGGCGGCGCCGGGGCAGGACCCGACGCCGGCCTCGGGACTCAACCCGACGCTCGTCAAGGCGCTGCGCACCGGCGGGGCGGTGGTGGTCGGGTCCCAGCTCCTGCGCCGCTCGCGCCTCGCGCGGCTCGTGGCGGCGGGCGGCGCGGTGACCTACGCGAGCCGGCGGCGAGGAGGCGGCGGCACGTTGCAGGACGTGCAGGCCCCGGACGACCGGACCCGGTGAGCCCGAGCGCCGGGCGCGAGCCCCGCACCGCGGCGGCGGCGCTCCTGACGGCGGCCACGGACCGCCTCGCGCCGCTCGAGCACCGCTACCAGCTCGCCGCGTGGGATCTGCACACGCGGGAGTCGCCGGAGCACCAGGCGGCGTTCGAGGAGGCCGGGATCGCGTACGAGACCGCGCTCGCCGATCCGGAGCTGCACGGTGCCGCGGAGGAGGCCGAGGCGGCCGCCGACGACCCGGTCACGCGCCGGAGCGCCGAGGTCCTGCGGCTGGCCACCGCCGGGAAGCGCCGGCCGCCGGACCTGATCGAGCGGACGGTCCGCCTCGAGAGCGAGCTCACCCGGATCTACGGCGAGCATCGCGCGGTCGTCGACGGGCGGCGCCTGAGCGCGAACGACGTGGACGAGGTCCTCGGCTCGTCGACCGACGTCGCGGAGCGCCGGGCCGTGTGGGAGGCCTCGAAGACCGTCGGCGCCCAGGTCGACGCGCCGCTGCGGGAGCTCGTCCGACTGCGGAACGAGGCGGCGCGGGCGCTCGGGCACCGCGACCACTACGCGATGTCGCTGGCCCTCGACGAGATCGACGAGACCTGGCTCTTCGAGCTCCTCGACCGCCTCGACGCCGGACTGGCCGACGCGTGGAGCGCCGAGAAGGCCGCGATCGACGCCACCCGGCGCGAGCGGCTCGGGCTCCCGTCGGACGAGCCGGTGCAGGCGTGGCACCTCGTCGACCCCTTCGGGCAGGAGCCCCCGTCGCCCGCCGACGACCCGCTGCGCGACGTCGAGGCGACCATCGACATCGAGGGGGTCGCCCGACG
>CADCWC010000161.1 GCA_902806305.1 uncultured Thermoleophilia bacterium
GGGTGGCTCCGCGTCTTCGGCCCCGGGACGGCCGGTGACGTCAAGTGGTGGCTCGGCTCGACGCTCACCGCGGTCCGCCGGGCGCTCGTCGAGCTCCAGGCGGTCGAGGTGGACCTCGACGGGCAGGTCGGCTACCTGCTGCCGGACGACCAGGAGCCGACCGACCCGGTCGAGCCGTGGGCCGCGCTCCTGCCGTCGCTCGATCCCACCACCATGGGGTGGTACGAGCGGTCGTGGTACCTCGGCGCGTACCGGTCGCAGCTCTTCGACACGAACGGCAACGCCGGACCCACGGCCTGGTGGGACGGACGGATCGTTGGTGGCTGGTGCCAGCGCGCCGGCGGAGAAGTCGTCGTGCAGCTGCTCGACGACATCGGCTCGGACGGACGGCGCGCCGTCGAGCACGAGGCCGACCGGCTGACCAGCTGGCTCGCCGGCACACGGGTCCTGCCGCGGTTCCCCTCACCGCTGTCGAGGAGCCCGGCCGCGAACGACGCGTGACCGAGGTGCATCGAGCGCGGGGCGGGTCAGAGGAGTAGGCTCGCACGGCGCGACGCCGTGACGGTGTCGCCCGAGCGGAGGAGGACGACATGGAGCGTCTGGACCGCAAGCGGCTGCTGGCCGGCGCAGGGGTGGGCGCCGCGGGCCTGCTGGCCGCGCCGGCCGTGGCCGGCGCCGGCGGCGACGACCGTCGACACCCGGCCGAGGGGACGTGGCTCGCCCACGTCACCGGCACGCTGCCCGACGGCACCCAGCTCGACGCCTTCGGCATGGGGGTCTACCTGCGCGGCGGGGTGGCGCTGGAGATCGCGTCGATCACCCCGGCGCCGTCCTACGGCGCCTGGAAGGCGCGCAGCCGCCGTCGGTTCCGGGCCCGGTTCCGGCGGTTCCGGTTCACTGCCGCCGGCGCGCCCGCAGGCTTCGAGGAGGGTGTCCTGAACGCCCGCGTCGACGCCGACGGGGACTCGTTTCGCGGGCAGGGCCTGATCCAGGGCTACGACCAGGGCGGCGCCGCGGTGGGGACCGCGGTGGAGGTGCGCCTCGAGGCGACGCGGTTCACGGTCGACTGACCTCGTCGGCGGCCGGCTCGCCGCCGACGTGCGGCCTCAGCCGAGGCCGGCCGCGAAGGCGATCGTCGAGGCCCACTCGGGGTGGTCGATGAGCGGGTTCCGGTTGCCCTGCAGCTCGTGGATCGCCTGGTTGCGGTGCAGCTCGTACGGCGTCGGCGGCTCGGCGGCGTGCCAGGCGAGCAGCGTGGCGAGCCGTGTCGCCTCGAGCTCGGCCGGGGCGTCCTGGACGGCGGCGGGGTAGCGCAGGATGAAGTAGAGGACGGCCCGTGCGGCCGGCCCCTTGCCGTGCTCGGGCTCGAAGCGTCCCGGCTCGAGGCGCCCGCACGCGTGCCGGATGACGCGTTCGGCGTGGGGGAACTCGAAGTAGGGCGTGTTGCCGCGGAAGCTGTTGCAGCCGCTCTCACACGCGAACAGGTGATGCAGATCGCCGCGCATCGGCTCGCGCTTCGCGAACCACGACTGCGGCACCACGTGCTCGCAGTTGTAGGGCAGCTCCTCCTCGAGCGCGCTCGGCGCGTCGTCGGGGGAGCCGTCGTCCTCGCCGGCGATCGGGAGGCCTCGGCTCCGCGCCCGCTCGAGCCGGCGCTCGGCGATCTCCGCATCGGCGCGGATGAACTCCGCCGCGTCGAACGTGCGGCCGGAGTAGAGGCTGCGCAGGCGCAGGTCCGGGTGCAGGTCGACCCACGGGTAGACCCGCACCGCGGGCTTGTAGGGGAGCTCGGTGGTGTGCGTCGCGGCCAGCAGGTCGGTCAGCGCGCCGTAGAGCGCACGGCCGTCGGAGCGACCCGCGACGGTCGCGTAGTAGCCGTCGCGCGTGCGGCGGTCCACGGCCTCGTCGTAGTACGGACGGTCCGGCGCCCGTGTGAGCTCCGCGAGCGCCTCCCGGAGTCGCGTGGCCGTCCTCGGATCGCGCACCACCGCCATGCAGGCCTCCCGGAGAGCGGCGCGGATCGTCTCATCCGCGCCGCCTCCGGTCAACGGGACGGACTCAGGCCGGGACCCCATCGGCCGCTCGCTCGAGCTCCGCGATCACGATCTTCCGCATGCCGAGCATCGCCTGCATGGCCCGCTGCGCGCGGCCCGGGTCGGCGTCCTGGACGAGCGACAGGAGCCGCTCGGGCACCACCTGCCAGGAGACGCCGAACCGGTCCTTCAACCACCCGCAGGGCCCGTGCTCGCCGCCCTCGGCCAGGCGGTCCCAGTAGTGGTCGACCTCGTCCTGGTCGGCACAGAGGATCTGGAACGAGATCGCCTCGCTGAAGGTGAACTGCGGCCCGCCGTTCAGGCCGACGTACTCGTGCCCGTCGAGGCTGAAGCTGACGGTCATGACGCTCCCCTCCTCGCCGGGCGTGCCGGGCCCGTAGCGCGTCACGCTCAGGACCTCCGAGTTCGGGAAGACGGCGGTGTAGAGCGCTGCCGCCTGCTCGGCCTGTCCGTCGAACCACAGGCAGGGAACGGTCTTGGGCATCGCTGCTCCTCTCGCTGGTCGGGACGTGCCGGGTCGACATGGAGACCGCGGTCCGGCTGGGAACTCATCGGTGCCCCCGCCCGACCGGTTGGCGCCGAGCCGGGCGGGGTACGGGCTCGGCAGAGCGTACGACGACGTCACGACGAGGAGGCACCTGTGCGGCCGGTGGAGCGGATACGGGACGAGCTGGTCGAGGCGGGGGCGACGGTGCTCGCGGCCGGGTCCGACGGGCAGGATCGCGCCCAGCTCGAGCTCGAGGCGGGAGCGGCGATCCGTCGCAGCTACGACGAGCTCGGCAGCGACGAGCAGGAGGCGGTGCGCATCGACCTCGCCGTCCCGGAGGGCGCGTCGCCCGACGAGATCGGTCTGGCGCTGCTCGACGAGGTGCGACGTCGCGCCGACGCGCGCCCGTAGGACTCGGCTAACCATCTCGAACGCTCGGAGAGGTTGACGCGGCCCGGAGCGGCGCTCTACCGTCCCCGATCGACGGCGAACGAGGAGGACGCGTGCAGCGACTGGCGGACGGACTGTGGCGCTGGACCGCCCGACACCCGGAGTGGCATCCCGCCGGCTTCGGCGACGAGGTGGCGTGCTTCGTGCTGCACGCGGCCGAGGAGACGATCCTGATCGACCCGCTCGTACCCGCGGCGGACGACGATCTCGCGGCGACGCTCGACGGGCTCGTGCGGGAGCGCGTGCGGATCCTGATCACCATCCCGTACCACGTCCGCAGCTGCGAGCAGCTCCGCGACCGCTGGACCGGCGACCGGGAGGTGACGATCCACGGTCACGCGCTCGTCGGGCGGCGGCTCGCGGACGCCACGGGCTTCCACCCGCTCAGCCCGGGCGACGAGCTTCCCGGCGGGATCCGCGCCCATCCGCTCGGCCGACCGCGTCGCGCCGAGATGCCGCTCGAGCTGTCGTCGCACCGGGCCGTCGCGTTCGGGGACGCGGTGGTCGAGGCCGACGGCGTGCTGCACGTGTGGGAGTCGCCGGTCGACTCCGAGCGTCGTCGGCGCTGGTGGGACGAGCGCTTCGTGCCGACGCTCCGCGCGGTCGCCGAGCGCCCGGTCGAGCGGGTGCTCGTGACGCACGGCGACCCGGTTCTGGCGGACGGCGGCGCGGCGCTCGCCGCGGCCGTCGACCGCGGGCCCTGGCAGCCCCCGCGCGGCTGACCCCATCGGGCCGCCGTCGCGGGGGCCGTCGTTCAGACCAGTCGGTTGAACCAGAGCGCGGAGAGCGCCCCGGCGCCGAGCAGGAGCGCGGCTCCCGCGGCGGCGAAGGCGGCCGTGATCTCCTGCTCCTCCTGCTCGGTCCCGACGCGCGAGCCGAGCTCCTCGTAGACCTGCTCCAGCGCGGCGTCGTCGGGCGCCTCGAAGAACTGGCCCCCCGTCTCCTCGGCGACGCTCCGCAGCGTCTCGCGGTCGGGCGGGACCTCGACGGACCGAAGCTGACCGCTCGCCGGGTCGGGGACCTCGATCGTGCCGCCCTGGGTGCCGAGCGCCACGGTGTAGACCGGGACGCCGAGCGCCCGGGCCTGCGCCGCCGCCTCGGCGGGCTCGGTGCGGCCCTGGGTGTTCGCGCCGTCCGAGAGCAGCAGGACGACGAGCGGCGGGTCGTCGTCCGGGTCGGACCCGGACGGTGCGGCGGCGCCGTCGTCCGACTCGGCCGTATCGGGCTCGCGCGCGAACTCGGCCGAGCGCACGATCGCGTCGCCGAGGGCCGTGCCGCCGTCGGGGCGCATCCCGTCGAGCGCGCGGTGGACGACGTCCCGGTCCTCCGTCGGCGGCGTCAGGACCTCGGCGGCGGTGGAGAACCGGACGACGCCGATCTTGACGGTGTCCGGCACCCGGTCGACGAACGTCGAGGCCGCGGCCTGTGCGGCGTCGAAGCGGTTCGGGGCCACGTCGGTGGCGATCATCGACAGCGAGGTGTCCATGGTCAGCACGACCGACGCCTCCTCGGTCGGCACGTCGACCGTGCGCTGCGGCCGCGCGGCACCGACGAGCAGGGCGCTGAGCGCGAGCAGGAGCAGCGCGGGCGGCACGTGGCGCCGCCAGGCCGGCGAGCGCTCGACGACCGACCCGAGCAGGTCGAGGTTGGTGAAGCGCGCCGCGTAGCGCTGACGCCGCCGCTGGAGCACGACGTAGCCGACGGCCGCGAGCGGCACCAGCAGGAGGCCCCAGAGGTACAGGGGCCAGACGAAGCTCATCGCAGGGCCTTCCGATCGGCGGAGCGGACGAAGCCGGCGAAGGCGCGGAGCCAGTCGCCGGCGGTGGAGAGCACGACGTGCCGCGTCCCGAGGCGGGCCAGGGCGGCGGCGAGGGCGGCCCGGGCGGCCTCGGCGGCGGCGGCGAAGCGCTCGCGGAGCGCGCGGCTCCGGGTGTCGACCCGCAGCTGGCGACCCGTCTCGGGGTCGACCAGGGTGAGGTCCCCGACGTCCGGCAGCGACTGCTCGCGCGGGTCGCGGATCTCGACGGCGACGACGTCGTGTCGACCGGCGAGGTCGAGCATCGGCCGGCGCCAGTCGCGCGTCCCGCGGAAGTCGGACACGACCAGCACGAGGCCCGACCGGCGCGCGAAGCGGCTCGTCCGGCTCAACGCCTCGCCGAGCGAGGTCGGACCGACCAGGCCGGGGTCCTCAGCGCGACGGAGCTCGAGCAGGAGGCCGAGCATGCCCGCCCGCCCGGGTCGTGGCGGGACGACGGTCGGGCGATCGCCGCCGAACGTCACGACGCCGAGCCGGTTGCCGTGCCGGCCCGCCAGATGGCCCGCCGCCAGGCAGACGCCCTCGGCCACGTCGATCTTGCGCCGGTCGGCGGTGCCGAACAGCATCGACGGCGACGTGTCGAGGACGATCCAGGTGGTCAGCGACCGCTCGGCGATCTGCTCGCGCAGATGCGTCTCGCCGGTCCGCGCCGTGACGTTCCAGTCGATCTGTCGGACGTCGTCGCCAGGGACGTACGGGCGGATGCGGGCCAGCTCCGTCCCGCGGCCGAGCGCCGTCGATCGGTGGTCGCCGGCCGTCAGGGCCTCGATGCGGCGGCCCAGCGAGACGTCGAGCGCCCGCAGGAGGGCCTCCGGCATCGGGCCGGGACCGGGCCTGGCCGGGGTCCGGACGACGGAGAGGCTGGGGGTGGCCACCGTCACGCCACCGCCTCACGGGCCATGTCGATCCGCGGCAGCGTGATCGCGGCGACGAGCTGATCGAGGATGGCGTCGGCGCCGACCTCCTCGGCCAGGGCCTGGTAGGTGAGCACGAGACGGTGACGGAGGACGTCCTTCGCCAGGGCCAGCACGTCCTGGGGCAGCACGTACTCACGGCCGCGGATCAGCGCGAGCGCCCGCGCACCGTGGACGAGGTTGATCGAGCCGCGCGGGCTGGCCCCGAAGCCGATGTACGGCTTCAGCTGCGGCAGGCCGTGCGCACCCGGGTCGCGGGTGGCGGTGGTCAGCGCGACGGCGTAGGCGGCGACGACCGGGTCGACGTAGACGTTGCGGGTCGCGCGCTGCAGCGCCTTCAGGTCGTCGACGGTCATCACCTGGCGCACCGCGGGCGGCGCGCTCAGCGAGCGGTGCACGACGGTCAGCTCCTCGTCGTGCCGCGGGTAGTCGACGACCACCTTCAGCATGAAGCGGTCGACCTGCGCCTCGGGCAGCGGGTAGGTGCCCTCGGACTCGATCGGGTTCTGCGTGGCCATGACCAGGAACGGGTCGGGCACCGCGTGTGACGCGGTGCCGATCGTGACCTGTCGCTCCTGCATGACCTCGAGCAGCGCCGACTGGACCTTGGCGGGCGCACGGTTGATCTCGTCCGCGAGCAGGAAGTTGCAGAACACCGGGCCGAGCTCCGTGTCGAAGGAGCCGTCCCGCGTGCTCGTGGCCGGGCGGTAGATCCGCGTGCCGACGAGGTCGGACGGCACCAGGTCGGGCGTGAACTGGATCCGCCCGAAGGTCCCGCCGAGGACGTCCGAGACCGTGCGGATGGTCAGGGTCTTGGCCAGCCCGGGCACGCCCTCGATCAGCAGGTGGCCGCCCGAGAGCAGGCAGACCAACACCCGCTCGAGCGCCTGGTCCTGGCCCGCGATCACGCGCTTGATCTCGAACAGGGCGGCCTCGAGGCGCTCCTGCACCTGGGCGACGCGTGGCGGGGCGGTGTCGGTCGGTCGGGATTCCATGCGGACCTGGTCCTCTCGCTCGGGGAACGTCCTCATTGGACCGGGCCGGGCATAAAGCGGACCTAAACGGAGCCGCCGACGGGCCGGTTCGTGAGCGAACCGTCACGACGTCGCGGGCCGGTCACGCGCTCGCCGCCGTACCATGGGCGCATGCGGCTGCTGGTGGTCGAGGACGAGCACGACCTCGCAGACGCGATCGCCGAGGGCCTGCGGCAGGAGGGCTACGCGGTGGACGTGGCGTACGACGGCGAGACGGGGCGTCGGAAGGCGCTCGGCCGGCCCTACGACCTCGTCTGCCTGGACCTGAGCCTCCCGCGGGTCGACGGCCGGGAGGTCCTGCGGGCGCTGCGCGACGCCGGGCGGGACGACGGCGCCGCGGCGCAGCGCGTCCTGGTCCTGACGGCGCGCGACGCGCTCGACGACCGCATCGCGGGTCTCGACGACGGCGCCGACGACTACCTCGTCAAGCCGTTCGAGTTCCGGGAGCTGACGGCGCGGATCCGCGCGCTGCTCCGGCGCCGCGCGGGGGCCGCGGGTGCCGTCGTCCGGGTCGGCGACCTCGCGCTGGACGACGCCCGGCACGTGGCGCGGCGCGCCGACGTCGACCTCGGCCTCACGCCGAAGGAGTTCGCCCTGCTCCGCTACCTGATGTCGCGGGCGGACGAGGTCATCTCCGAGGGGGAGCTCCTGCGTCACGTGTGGGACGAGAACGCGAACCCCTTCACCAACACGGTGCGGGTGACGGTCGGCACGCTCCGCCGCAAGCTCGGCCGCGACGGTGCCGACCAGCCGCTCGAGACGGTCGTCGGCTCCGGCTACCGGTTGCGGAGCAGCGGATGAGGGTGCTGCCCGAGTGGAGCCGGTCGCTGCGCTTCCGCATCGCGCTGCTCACGGCCACGCTCCTGTTCGTCGCCTCCGCCCTCCTCATCGGCGGCGTCTACCTGGGGCTCTCCCGCAGCCTCGACCGTGAGCCGATCAGCGAGCGCGACTACGGCTACGCCCGCGTGCGGGGCGAGGGCGACACCGTCGAGTGGCGCAAGTACATCGACAGCCAGGCGTTCGAGCGCAAGGTCAACGCGCACACCGCCGACACGCTGCGCGACGCCTCCCTCGGCGCGCTCGCCGTGCTGTTCCCGCTCAGCCTCGGGCTCGGCTGGCTCGTGGCGGGGCGGGCGCTCCGTCCGATCGGGCGGATCACGGACGTGGCGCGCGACATCCAGGCCACGAGCCTCGAGCGCCGCATCGACCTCCAGGGTCCGGACGACGAGCTGCGCCGCCTCGCGGACACCTTCGACGCGATGCTGGCCCGGATCGACGCGGCGTTCGCCGCCCAGCGGCGGTTCGTGGCCGACGCCTCGCACGAGCTGCGCAACCCGCTCGCGGTCATCAGGACGAACAACGACGTGTCGTCGGCCGACCCCGCCCTGAGCGTCGAGGGTGCCCGTCGGGCGGAGCGGATCTCGACCGCCGTCGGGCGGATGACGCGGCTCGTCGACGACCTGCTCGCGATGGCGCGGATGGAGGGCGCGAACGTCCGCCGCGAGACGCTCCGGCTCGCGGAGGTCGGCGCCCAGGCCGTCGAGGACGTGTCGACGGTCGCCGCCGAGCGCTCGGTCACCGTCGTCGCGCCCCGCGGCGTCGCGCCGCCCGTGACCGGCGACCGGCTGAGCCTGCGGCGGGCGGTCGCGAACCTGCTCGACAACGCGGTGCGCCACGCGCCGCCCGGGTCGTCGGTGGACGTCGAGGTCGGTGGCCGCGACGGGTGGGCGTGGCTCGCCGTCCACGACGACGGTCCCGGCATCCCGCCGGCCGAGCAGCCCCGCATCTTCAACCGTTTCTACCGCGTCGACCAGGCGCGTAGTCGCCTCGACGGCGGCAGCGGGCTCGGTCTCGCGATCGTGCGTCAGATTGCGGAGGGCCACGGCGGGTCGGTCCGCGTGGTGTCCACGCCGGGCGAGGGCGCGAGCTTCGTGCTGTGGGTCCCGACCCGGACCGGCGTCGCCGGTCCGCCGCCGGCCGACGATCCGGCCGCGTCGACCCGGGCGGCCGCCGCCGCCGAGCCGGCCCGCGCTCGCGGCACCTGACGGCCGCGCGGCCTCACGTCCCGTCGCGGATCGCGCCC